>JABXGV010000255.1 GCA_016550485.1 archaeon | reverse complement strand
TAAGTTAGTGGCATTGGGGTTAGTAATGAGTGTCCTGATGTTCCTGTGGTTTTTGGGGCGAAGTGTGGTCCGTCCGTTAAACTTATATAGTTGTGTGATACGATATACCTTGTGTGGCAAGGTTTAATGATAGTCGTGACATATCGTCTCGCAGGCTATCTAAAATCCAAGCCACATGAAAACACAAACCGCTCTCAGGCGGCAAAAAGAAATGCCAAAACAAAAACCCCCAGAAACCTGGGAAAGCGACATTCGCCGCGGACTCCTCCAACTCCTAGTCCTAGCAACCATCAAGGAAGCCGAAAGCACTTTTGGCTACGAAATCGCACAGACAATCCGCAAACGAACCGCTGATCGCCTAATCGTCAAAGACGGTACTCTCTACCCCCTACTCCGGCGCCTCGAAACCCAAAAGCTAGTCAAAAGCTCATGGGATACCAGCGGGGAACGCCCCAGAAAATACTACCAGCTCACAAACACAGGCGAACAACAGTTACAAGCCATGATTGCGATTTGGAACGATCTCATATTGACACTCGACCCCCTCTTCCGTGCTATCGGTGCAGATCGTGCAAGCAACGGCACATTCCAGGAGGATGCTCGGTTCTGTTCAGAATGCGGCAACCAAGTATATCCCGGGGCTATCTTCTGCGCAGCCTGCGGAGCTCAGCTCGCAAAAAGTGATGAAACATGAAACCCTACGAAGATAACACTGGAGCACAGCCCGCTAAACTCTCTGCAAAAGAGGAAGAGAAATCGGCCAAGCAGATTATCGAGGACTATCTCAAACAAGTGAAGGCCAGGTTACCCTCCTCACTTGCAGGAGAGGTTATTCCTGAGCTGCGCTCCCACCTACTCGAACAATCCAGCCAGCCCTACGGTCGAATAACCACCGCTTCAGCGTGGAACGCTGTAGTTGAGATGGGCAGCCCCGACATCGTTGCCAGAGAATTCCGGAGAGAAAGTGAAATCGAAGAAGAGCCCCGCCTTGCAGGCGGCTTCATCAATGCACTGAAACCGATGTACCAGACCTGGTTCTGGCGCATTGTCATAGGTCTTATAATTGCAGACGTAGCTCTTGTCAGCATTGTCGCCTCTGTGGTAATCCCACAAATACTCTTCCCAAATCCGATGACGTTCACAATACTACGAGATTCCATGACAATCGCGATTAGTGGACAGGCACTCGTATTTGGACTTGTGGGAATAGCGTATTTCTCGCTTCTCTACGCTTCGTATCCTTCAGGTGTCGAAATGGGTGAAGTTCTCCGAAGCCTCTTTGACAGCCTTGATGAGAAACCCGACAAAGAGGTGCGAGTCGTTAGAACTCAGCGACGCGTAAACCTCCGAGTAAGTAGATATGAAGAGAAGACAGGACGCCGACAACTAATAGGAAACACAGTAGGCCATATCCTAGGCGCGTTGGTCGCATGGGGCGCCATCTACTTCCTAACCACTCTGATGCCCTTCTATCCTGCCTTTGAAATCCAATTCATCACATGGCTATCCTTCATTGCATTGAGCAGAGCAGGACTTACAGCTGTGCGCGCAGCTGTTGGTGACAGCTCCCTACCACTTGCTCGCCTCCTCGCTTCCATCGACGGAATCTATTGGTTGATAGGGTCATACTTCTGGGCACTGATATTTTACACTCCATTTTCGATGCCCCTACCAATTCCTTGGTACCACACTACAGGTACTGTGGTATTCATACTCTGGTACTGGAAGCTTCTCCTAGCTCCGATTGCATGGATTGCTCCCATCCTCATCCTCGTAGGAGTGGGTGTGATGATCGGTCGGATAAGTGACGCAAACGCCTACATTCAACCACTAACCAATGGCGACAGATTCCCAATTGAAGGCTCTCCGCGTCCTCCACGCCCTCCACGTAAAGTGGGAGGGTGTTAAGGCTTGCAGCGTTGTCAGAAATTACCCCAACCCTGAAGCAGCGGGTGTGTGTTCCCGGTGGAGCGAAAACTCCCCTGGGAGCACATCCCGCTCGCCTCCCTTTTTTTCTAAACCCTCTTGGTAACTCTTGGTGCGTGTTATCTTTGCATGGATGCAGCTAGTTTGATGTACTTCGCAAAGGCTCTGCCCACCGAAAAGGGTGTGATCTTCATACCAGCTCCTCTGCGAATCTGTTGTTGAATTCTTGTTTCTACTTCTTCTTTGTACTTCTTTAGGAACGCTGCGGGGTCATTATAGTATTCCTTGCGCTCGCTATGATCGACTATGGGGAGGAGCAATTCAGGGAACCGACCAACCAGGGACATGATAAGTTCAGAGGCAATATCTAGGAGTTCACTTTGGTCCTTGATATCTTGAACTCCGTACTTCTCCACTAAGGTTCTTCTCAGAACTCGGTCCATGAGGGATTCGAAGAGAGCTTCGTGCTTCTCGGTGAATTCTTGTCCTCGCCGGAAGACATGGTGGAGGCGGAATTCCAGCGGGGCTTGCGCGAATTCAATACTAAATTGAAGTTCTTTTTGTTCCTCCAAGGCCTTTTGTATCTGGGGGGTGGCGCGGCGGTCAGCCTCAAGTTCCTCCTTTCCGGTGGTGATAGCGGATTCCGCGATTTCTACCAGCTTAGACCAAAGTGGTCTAATGAGTCCAAAAAAGAGAATGTCCCATTGATATTCTTCACCAAAGGCGATGGGGTAACTGGCTGTCAATTCTCCATAGATTCGGCTGGGGTTTCTTGGTTCAATTTCTTTGTCCTTTCTACGTAGATTTTCTTCAAAGGTGTAAGTTCTCAGGCTGACGAGCCATCGAAGATCTGGGTCAAAGAGGTCTTTGTGGTGGAGGTCAGTGACCACTGAAATCCAGGGCTGGAGGACGTTCATGATGATTGAAGCCTGCACAACTTCATCAGGGGTGTCGGCTATCTTTTCATCTACTATGATTTTATGAGCGTCAATTGGTGTGCTCCAAGCCGCTCCAAGGCTGTTCACCAGCAAGGCAAGAATCTTTAATTCCTGTTTAATTTCAGCAGGCGTTTCAGGTTCTGCGTGGATACTTTTCAAGACGACCCTTTCCCGCCCCACAGTCGGCGCGGGTTTTGGTTTTGGTGGCGGAGGCTCAATGGCTTTCAAGGTGTTCCGTAGAGTGATAACATCATCAGCAAACTCTTCGGGTGTGTAATGAATCAGTTCGTCTATTTTCGCCAGATGATAGGCAGCAACAACTAGCTCTAAATCTGTGTGTTCACCGGCTTGGTCTGTCATTTTTCCAGCAGTTTCTTGGACCACACGTTTGTGTTGATCTCGGAACCTCTGGATTTTCCCGGCGGTTTCAACAAACTTCTGTCTATATTCGTCAACGATATCTTGATGGGTTCTTTCAACTCGATGCATCTCGCATCACCCCAAAACTCTGCAGTTCCTCATTATCTGCAATTTCTCGAAACTTGTAGCGAGGAGAGATATGCCAACCTGAGATGATTTCGCTCTTTGAGATAATCTCTCTTTCTGTCTGGCCTTTCGCCAGCCCTTCGCGAAGGTCTCTGACGAAAACCCGCTCCGACAAGTAGGTTGGAAGCCTGAGCCCTTTATACCGGCTATCAGCAACTGCAGTTACTGAATAGACCTTGTCGTCAGCGACTCGGTGTAGAGTGTACACGTCGATGACATCTTTGCTATCTGGCACATTATAGATTACCCGCACTGGTGTTGACAGGAGTCCCGCAAAGACAGCCGGATTGACGCTTGTAATGGCACGCCTGACTGAATGCGGTATGAGTGCGTGGAAGAAGAAATTAATAATCTCGAGGGGATTAACGTGGGTTTCCTTTTCCTTTCGAGCTGCTACCTCAGGGAAGGCAAAGTATAGTTCTTCAACGTTCAGAATCGGTGGCATTTTGGTTAAGGGTGTTTCACACTTTGGGCAGGTTTCGCCTTCAGTGTATGCTTCTTTGCATTTGTTGCAGCGCCTCTCGCCTTCGATAATACCTGATTGAGTGAAAAGGATGGTGGAAAGGAATGCTTCTCCTACCGCGTCATCAACGCCTCCGCGGAGCTCTCGACGCTGAAAAATATTATGATGGACCATTGAGGCGAGTGCTCGAGCTGATTGATCTCTTTGTAGGATTTTCTCTGAGGCCTGCTCGGCAAACACGTGCTCCGTTCGCTTATGGGTTCCGAGATAGCTCTTTACCACGTATTCGGATAGGCTGAGTAGCTTAGAGATGTTGAGGTCCGAGTACGGCGTTATCAAAAGAAGAATGAAATCCGAGCCCTGAAAAAAATCCTTGACCATGAAAACGTTGGGCACAATCTTGATCTCTTGTCCTAGCTGCTCATTCATGTAAATAATAGAGCGAAGAATGTAGTTCTTTATCCCGTATAGGTCAGCGATGTTTAGTTGTCCAAATCCTTCTTCAACAAGGATGCGAACATCCTCGTCTTCAATAAGCTCCTCTCCACCGATGATAACAGGTGCGTTGTGGGGCACACCGGAATCATCTAATGTGCTGAAAACACAAACAGTCAAGGAGTTTCGAATCAACTCTTCACTAATGAGTGTATCTTCCTCTTCTGACACTTTATGTCACCAAATAATCATTGGTTCTTCACAATAAAGGTTTATTCCCCGACGTAAGTTTTAGTTGCTGAGTAACAACCTTTTTGATACCCTAGATTCCATGTTGCCACTAATTAACCTGTTAGCCGATGGAGTTAATGACAACGTCCTCCTACCGATACGAAGAAAACTTACAGACCAAGATTGGCTCTCTTCAACTCGAGAATCCTACTATCCTCGCATCGGGTGTTCTTGGAGTTACCGCTGGCGGACTGATGAGGGCATGGCAGGGCGGTGCAGGCGCTGTGGTTACCAAGTCCGTTGGTATCAAGGCGCAACCGGGTCATCCTGGACCAAGAATCGTTGGAGTGCGGGGCGGTGGGTTGCTAAACGCGATGGGGCTCCCCAATCCGGGAGTGAAGAAGTACCTCCCCGAAATTAAGGCTGCAGTGAAAGAAGGCGCCTGCGTTATCGGGAGTGTCATAGGCAACAGGTCTGCTCAGTATCGGAAGGTCGCCACACAACTTGCGGGGACGGGTATTAAGGCATTAGAACTGAATGTATCCTGTCCCCATGTCGGCACCTTCTATGCCCAAGGTCTTAAGCCGTCCCATGTTTCAGCGGTCGTAAAAGCGGTGAGCAAGGCGATTGGTGAGGAAATACCAGTCTGGGTGAAGATGCCCGGAACCACTGACTATCCTCGACTAGTAAAAGCAGCTCTTGCCGCTGAAGCCGCCGGCGCAGCAGCCATAGTTGCGATTAACACTTTACCTGCACTAGCCTTAGATGTAGAGGCGCAGCGCCCCTCATTAGGTAGAGGCATCGGAGGGCTTTCAGGGCCTGCCATTAAACCCATCGCGGTACGCGCGGTCTGGGAACTCTACCGTTCCGAACTCAGAATCCCGATTATCGGGGTTGGTGGCATTCTAGATGGGACTGACGTCATTGAATTTCTGCTCGCAGGGGCTAGAGCGGTCGAAATCGGGACAGGTGTATTACTCGAAGGCTCCACGATCTTTAGACAAATCTGCCTTCAGCACGTCCAATACAAGCAGCGCCATGGAATAGAAACACTCGAACCCCTCGTTGGGGGCCTGAAAAAGAACAAAGATTAATCCGCAGCAGAGAAAGCGACTGGAATAGGATTGATGAACAGATGGGTACTCACGACCTCAAGATAACCAATGGCCAAGTTATCTTCATGACCGGAGTGGAACCTGCGGACATAATAGTCGATGGAGGTTTTATCACCGCCATCCTGAAACCGGGGGCTGCAGCAACAGCGAATGCTGCACGAGTAATTGATGCCAAGAGGTGCATCGTGATGCCGGGGCTAGTTGATATGCATGTTCACTTCCGCGATCCTGGCTACCCCGAAAAGGAGGATTTTGCCTCAGGATCACTCGCAGCGGCGGCTGGAGGAGTAACCACCGTTGCTGATATGCCGAATACCAACCCTCCCACAAACAGTCCTGAACGACTCGCAGAGAAACGACTCCTTGCGGATGAGAAGTCTATTATCGATTACCGATTCCACGTAGGCCCTCCAATAATCGGTGGCGCTAGTAGCTTCGGGAATCCAGATTCGACGGAGGATGTACAGGTCAACATCGAGGCAGCGGAACAAATGCAGGGCGAGCTAGTGTCCTCCTTCAAAATCTACATGCCTCATGGTGAAGCTCCCTGTATTCCGGCTCTCGCCTCATTAGATACTCCCCTCACAATCCACGCTGAAGATCCTGCTCTCCTCACAGAACCTGAAGGGAGGAGTGCCCGAGATTTCCTCAGAAGCCGTCCAGCTAAAGCGGAATTTCAGGCAATCGACTACGTAGTGCAACAACACCTCAGCGCACACACTCATATCTGCCACATCAGCACCGCAGCCGGGCTTCGCTCCGTTCTCGCAGCACAAAAACGTGGTGTAAGAGTAACCTGTGAAGTCACCCCTCATCATCTGCTCCTCACACAGAATGACCTAGAAGAAATCGGTCCTATCGCTAAGTGCTACCCTCCCCTCCGCTCTGAATCGGATAGAAAAGCGCTGGTCGATGCGTGTCTTGAATTTAAGGTGAACCTCATTGCGTCAGACCATGCCCCACACACCCTCGAAGAAAAAATGGGTGGCCATCCAGATTTTGCGTCAGCTCCTGGTGGCATCCCCGGGGTCGAAACCACGCTCCCGCTTCTCCACACCTACTTCGTGCATAAAGCAGGGTTCCCCCTCCACTCGCTGCATAAGCTTCTGAGCTTTTATCCCTCCCTCTGGTTTAACCTTCGGAACATCCACGACCGCTTCCAAGGTCACATCATCGAAGGTGCATACGCCGACCTTGTCATCTTTGATCACAAAGCGAAATACAAGATTAGAGGCGATGCGCTTCACGGCAAGACAAAGTACACTCCCTTTGAAGGGTGGGAGGTACGAGGAAAGGTTCGCCGCACGATTTTCAGGGGTAAAACTATCTTTATGGAGGATGACTGAAATGGCTCCCAGACGCGAAGAAAGAATCTCTCTGGCTGCTCCTGTAGCTCCCCCAACGCTTCGACACCATGTGACCCCCATCCTAGAGGTATCCAAGGAAACTCCCAAGATCAAAGCCTTCGTGCTCAGTGCCCCCGCGATTGCTCGTACAGCAACGCCCGGCCAGTTCATGATGGTCTGGATTCCGGGAGTAGATGAGATACCCATGAGTATAGCTGCCGTAGAGCCTGATGAAGGACACGTAGAGTTCGCCGCAGCTCTGGTTGGCGAAGCGACACGACACCTCCACAAGACCAAGCGAGGGGACTTGCTGGGGCTCCGAGGACCTCTCGGAAAAGGATTCGAGCTACCCATCAGTGAAGGAAAGCCTCCTCCCCAGTCCCTATTGGTTGTCGCCGGTGGTTGTGGCGCTCCTCCCATCCTCTTCGCCACGGACTCAGCCCTCCATGGAGATTGGGAAGTCGATGTGGTACTTGGTGCCACTACTGAATCAGAGCTGCTTTATCGTCGCCGCTTCAACTGCTTAACCCACACCCTAGTGCTTACCACTGATGATGGAACAGCAGGAACACAGGGGACAGCAGTTCAGGGCGCAGAGGTGCTTCTTAAGCAGCGAAGGGCAGCAGGCGCTGAGGGCTATGCTGCTTGCTTTGCCTGCGGACCTGAACCCATGCTCAAAGGGCTAGTAAAACTAGCAAAGAAGTATGAGCTTCCCCTCCAGGTCAGCCTTGAACGCTACATGAAATGCGGCGTCGGAATATGTGGACACTGCATCATTGACATCAAGGGGTCCAGAGTGTGCACTGAAGGACCCGTGTTCCCAGCTAGCCAACTCTACAACACAGATTTCGGGAAATCAACCCTTGATGCTACCGGGAGAAGACAACGCCTCTAGATGAGTTCTACCCGCTTCGGAGATATCGGCGGTAGATTAGAATAGCCAACACCAACACAATGCAAGGGATTATGATAACGAGGAGCCAGGGCAATACGTGTTCAAAGCGGGGAAGATACATATTGGTTGCCGTGATTTCACCAGATATTGTACGGTTGACAATACCATGTAAGGTATCAACGAAGGTTTCGTCGGCTTCAAAGGCGTTGATTCGTAGGAGAAATCCAGTGTCGCAATCATAATGGTACATCGCCCGAATTGTTGAGTTATAGGTGGGTGATTCGTAGCTACTCTGGGTTTCGACGTGAATGGCAGGTCGATCCCCTACTGCGGTCGCGAGTGTCGTGTGCGCTAGGACTGTGCCGTAGTAGGTTCCCCATGTACCCACTATGTCGCCTACGCCGGCGTTGATATCGTCGAAGAAAAAGACCCCTCGCTGACCAGGCGTATCAAGGACAAACTGTACTCCGAAGAAGTAAGTTCCCGTGAATCGGCAGATGGCTCCAATAGTGTAGGATCCAACGAAGGTTTCTACTGCTCCAGTGCTATGGACGTAGGCTACATAACTGAGTTCGAAGGTATTGACCGCGCCCAGCACTTCCTCACTCACTGTGAACTCTGCCGCTCCATAATACTCTGTGGTTGTGCGGTTCACTTGTCTATCGATGCTGCTAGCAGGCCATAGGATAGTGCCATCTACACTCACGGATGCTTCGTAGCCATCGATGAGCGTTCTTTGAACCACATACACAATCGTCGCGGAGATACTCATTTGTGCGTCTTGCCCCGGAAAGAAATCACGGGCATCCACGGCTACGGTCCATTGGTAGCTTATCTGCTGCCCAGCGAATGGCCTCAGGGGAGGCTGAGCCCTTAGCCCAGGCGAAACCGGCACTCCCAGCCAAACGGCGAAAAATAGAACAGGAACAACTATCTTTAGACTCCTCGAGTCCAACCCATAATAACCTCAAGGGTACTCCAGAGGTTGAAACATAAAAAGGTTCGGAGACACCATGTGATGGCTTCTCGTCGATTCTTCCTAAGTTTCTTATCGCCTGCGCAGATGTTTGTGGTGGGGTTTGTCATCATCTCTGTTGGTGGGGTAGGGTTTGCCGTGCTGGGTCCATCTCTCTCTGGGGTTGCGGTCTTGGTCATCATCGTGGGGGTGATTATGTTCCTTCAGTCGAGCCGCGGATTCCGTCTCCGTGATAATATCCGGTTCATTGTGGTCCTCGGGATTTCTGTGGGAATCGCTGTCTTTGTTGATGTGTGGCCGCTGCAACTCGCGTATGGATATGCAGCCATAAATATTCTTCAGGTTTTGGGGGTACCAGTGATGATGCAGCTCGAGCCGCTCTTTGGTAACCTCCAAGTCATCTTGTACGTACACTCGCCGCTGAGTGTCATAATAGTAGG
>JABXGV010000254.1 GCA_016550485.1 archaeon | reverse complement strand
CCGTCTAAAACGCCACCTGGAGGTTTAGACGGCGATACTGCAGCCTACACATTGTTAGCGCACTCCAAGAAAGGAGGTGACAAAGACCGAGATTTCTCTCGCCCTGTCAGATCAGTCATGTGCGTGGACTGACAAGGCAGGTCTTCATCGTATTGAGCGAATATCATCCTACGGAGGGAATGATGAAAACTCTCTTTACCATCACTCTAGTCATTGAATTGGTCTTTGCGCTTGGTTTCATTGCCGCACCGGGAGCGATGTTCGGCACCTTTGGTGTGACTCCTGATTCATTTGCAAGTTCGCTGATCAGGACGTTTGGATCAGCCCTACTTGGTTTTGTTGTCCTTCTCTGGTTCGGCCGCAGCAGTAGCAACGCTGAACTCCACCGTGCCGTCTTGGCGAGCTTGTTCGCCTATTGGCTCGTAAGTAGCGTGTTGATGATCATCGCCCAGCTCGCAGGCTTATTCAATGTAATGGGTTGGGCAATCGTGGTCTTGCACGTGGGATTCACCGTCGCCTACGGCTTCTTCATCCTCAGGAGGTGAAGCGTGGGGTCCGCTGGGGCATTTTAAGCGCCTAACATCTCGCTGCAGCGGACCCCGCGGGCCGGCCACTTTGCACTTGAAAGAATTGAATGGTGATCTTGGAAAGCAAGAGGATGTACGAGCGGGGCCGCTGAGCTCGCAGCCGTTAGCGCGCCTTCGCTCCGCTCCGCGCCATAACCAGCGGATGAACCCGTCCATCGCCGCCCATCAAGCCCTCCCTGCGGTCCGGCTTCATGGCCTGGCCCTGGCGGGTTATCCGCCGCGCCGTTGGGCCGCTTGATTCTTGACTGATTTCTCTCCCTTCTGCTCTTAAGGCTAAAATGAAGAAAGCCATATCTGGAGGTGAGAATTGGCGGGAAGAATGGACAGCACCAAAAGAAAAGACGAACTTAGGTACAAAGGGATCGAGTTCTTGCGAGCCTATGGTTGGCAGCGTTCGGATCAGCAGCATCCACCTGGTAACGGGAATCTGGGTTATCGAGCAGTGTACAAGACCCTCAAATTGATACCATTCCCATCTGTTCATCTGTCCTGGCCAAACCTAAGAGTCAGAATGGTTGTTGAAGGCGTAGAGTTTGGAGGATTCAGCGTAAAAGGGGATGCTATTCCGAGTATCTTCCCCAACAAACTGCTATTGCCAGAGTATATCGAGATTAGCCAAGATGGGAATTCGATTACTTATCATGGTGAAACAAATCTAATGTGGGAATTCACTGCTTATTCGAAGGAATTTCCACCGTCTGGGATTGTAGAGATACTACTAGAGGTAGAAAACTCCGATGAAAACGATATCATTTCAAAAGGAAGGCGCAAGGTATCACCTATTCTGACGATTTTGGATCTCGTCTACGGGGAGAGGCTAATAGGTGCACTGATTACTGAAGAGGTAGTCGAGTTATTCCCAGATGGGCATTGGAACAGAAGAATGATATCTCCATCTGTAGGATCCGAATCACAACTCAATATGCGGAAGATTGAGAATTCACAAATTGAGCAAATGAGAAGATCAATTGATGCTTATCAGGGTTTCGGAGAAGGTGACAGAAAAAACACTGCTCTTGCCACCGATTGGTTTTGGAAATCCGAAAAAGAAGAGGATCGAATAGATAGATTCATTCAATTGTGGATATGCTTGGAAGCCTTAGAAATGCCAACCACCAACATCAAACCAATTTCAGAACGGCTGGCACTTATCACGAGTGAAGATTACGATTTCTGGAAAGAACCTATTGGCCGACTATTTGGAAAACGATCTGACTTGGTTCACGGAAATAGTAATGAAGTAGATGAACATGAAATCGTTATCCTTAGAGGAATAGCAAAGACTCTCCTAGCAAATAGATTAGGCGGAATCAGAAACCCTGAATTGGTTCAAGAGCTGATTGGCCTAATAAAGACTCATTTCAAGGGATAGTGAGCCTCAGTATTCGCGGCCCAACACCCGCTGGAGGCGACAGCGCCTATCGGCGCTCCTTGTATCGCGGCTTTTTGCATCCGTTGGTAGGCTTGTTGAGTATGGCGGTTCCGCAAACCCGGCGCCGCGGCTCAGCTTTTCCGTTGGGCCGCTTATTGTGGCTAAGGCTAGAAGGAAATCAAACGGGATGAAGACTTATCGGAATGAAGAAGCTGGTTTTGAGATTGACATACCCGAAGAATGGTCACTTCCCACAGGAGGCACACAGGATGACATCAGATGTCTTCCTGATGAAGCCATACACTTTGCGATTGGTCCGCTGGTCCCAGAGTGTCTTCCAGATTACACTGAGCGCGAATTCACACAATATGCTCGAGACAAAGGATACACAAATCTTCAGTTCGGTAGGGTTTCTGTTGGAGGTAAAGAGCATGTCTGGGCACGCTATCACGAAGGACACGGAGAATGGTCCAAGAAATACATGCTTGCCTTCGGTGGTATCGGGTATGTAATCACTACAACCGGTGCTAATCCGACAACGTTTGCAAAAAGAGAGAAAGTCTGGGACGCGATGGTAGCATCCTTTCGCTTAAGCGAATGGCGCAAAAAGGATATCCTCAAGTTGAAGGCCCATAGGAGTGAAATCGCTGGCCAATTGTATGAGGAGGCTTATGAGGCAGTCTCAGAGGGACGTTACTCTGAAGCACGTGACCTTCTAGAAAGGTGTCTCAGCCATAATTCTGATCATATCTTGGCACACAAGGAATTAGCCGTTGTGTTAAAGAAAATGGGTGATTTGAAAGGCGCTCTTCCCCATCGAAGAGAAGTGAAACGCCTTGATCCATCTGATACCGTTAATCGGTTCAACCTTGCAGACCTACTTGCTGTACTTGGGGCAAGGGATGATGCCTTGCGGGAGGTTGAAGAACTCTTATCGATGGAGCCCTACAATCCAACATTTCAAGCGCTCAAAATGGGTCTAATGGGCAGCTCCCTGACCTACCCTCAGCATTATGATGAAGTATCTCAGCAACAGCCGGGAAAAAAGTGCAATCTGAAACTAATAAAGTCAATCATTCCTGTTTCTAAATCTCCCACTTGTCTAACATTGGTTTATCAGTGGGACGAAACATTGTCTGACGAAGATGCAAAAAGACTCGGAATTCGCGCCGTTGCCTATATCGCATGTGCGATCTACGATGCCGCAACAAAAGCAGGACTAGACTGCCAGGTTTTTGAAATACCGCATGGTCGAAGACCTTCTTGGCTTATTGGTGGCGAAAAGATACCAATATCGCTAACCCTTTCAGATATAGATATCTTAAACAAAACCTGCCAAATGACCATCGGCGCGGTGGGGGTGGCAATCGGTGTGCCACCAAGCGGTGGAACTCATTGGTCAAAGTCGTTGGTAGGATTCTTGTTCGCAGGGTTCAATGTTAGGTTCAGCAACATCTACGTATGAGAAAACAGACTGTGCTGAAAACACGCTCCACCATAACAATGAGTCTGCCGTGCCTCATTGTTGGAAAGCGAGTTTCAAAAGCGTGTTCGAGAAGCCCAGAATGCGTTTCTAACGAGCAAAAAGACCAAAGGGGGCTAGGCTTCGGAATGGCGGCCCAACCCGCGCATCTGCGATCCGTTCACCCGAAACCGTACAATGCGACAGGGTTCGCCTGTCGTGCGGAGGATGGGTGGGCAAGGTTCGCAGGTTAAATGTTTGAACCTTGTACAACTGTGTGTTCAAGTAGGTGCGGTGAGCAAGTTGCTCGCCAACTCCTACCTCCCAGGTGGTGGGGAGAGAGTGCTACCCTACGGCGGGAGAATGGCTATCAAACGTCGGCGTGCAAGGGATGACAGGGGATAAACTGCTAGCCGAAAGCGGTG
>JABXGV010000253.1 GCA_016550485.1 archaeon | reverse complement strand
GGTACCACTTCGCCGTCGATTCGGTGACGCTGTCATTATGGATACTTTGAAACCAGGCGGTATCTGCGTAGACGGTGTTGAAATCATGAAATCGTGTCTGGTTACAGAGTTCGAGAGCTAGTCGGTACTGGTGGTCTGGGTCACGCCAGCCTTCCAGCCCTCCGGAACCGTAACAGAAGAACCCCACGATGTCGGCGTATTCAGCAACGGCAAGTAATGCTGCCTTCGTGTAAACGGGAGGATGCGGAGTCGACCACCCCAGATAATCCGTGGCAGCCGTGAGAAAGAGTAAGGGTTTGTCAGGATACTGAGCCTTTAAATCTCGTGCGATTTCGCGGATAGCAGTCAAGTTTTTATCATAATTATCGTAGGCGATGCCATCGGCTTGGACATAGTAGCCATATTCATCCTGTTTCGTGAGGAACTCTGCGGGCGAGGGCCACTGAAACATGAGCACGCCGGGATAGGCTTCTTTGAACCAGTCATAGAAGTAGTTCATATAGTAAGCCGCCAGGGCAAAGGGGGTACTGTACCCTGAGGGCGTGCCCAAGGCAGGCTCCTCCTCGCTGAGAGTTATCGCCCACACGTACATGGGATCGATTGTCTCAAAGAGCTGGTCAATTCGGTGTTTGACCCACCAAGTAGCATTTAGCCCGTATTCCAGGCTATCCCAGTCTAAATCGCGCCAGCCACTACACCCATAGGTGTAAAAGGGCCACACATCCCACCACGCCACATCGAGAATTACCTTGACACCATGCTCAGCTAGGTAAACCACGTTATCCAGAATCCCTGCACCGCTGCTATAGAGGGCATGCTGCAGCACCACGGCATCCACATAGCCAACCAAGCTACGAATACTATCATGTTCACCCGACCCGTAGAAGCACACTTCACTACCAGCGAGCGCCGCCAATCTGGAAGCATTATGGAGGACGCCGGGGCTCGGCAAAGCAGGAGTAGACAAAGACGCGATTCCACCTGCGGATGGAAGATAGGTCTTCTGATGGTGTAGACCTCTATCGAGCTGAGAAGCATTCAACGATTGCGTGGGAAACGCACAGCAAAATGCTGTGTTCGATGCTAGGAAAAGCCAGATAACGAAGATGTTGAACAGGTATAGTTTCCACTTCAAGGTCATACTAACCCTCCAGTCTAACCACATTAAATCGTAAGAGTTGAAAAGCATTATGGGATAATTCAACACCCAATGTCAACGATAGAATCTTGTGTTCATGCTCAGACCTACACGGTAACAGATTGCTAAGTAACGCTATCGGATGGACCAGCTGAGATTTGGTACGCGGGGCTTTTTACACCACGTGGATATCTCCATTTATTCCATGGGAGCTGGTTGATTCGCACTGCAACAATCGGGTCTTGAACCCACTTACGAATCTCGCCTTCTCGAGAATCGACTTTTTCTGGAGTTAGCCTCCTTGCTTCAATACCAGTTTCTACTATTGGAATAGGCGTGTGAAAAATCGGAGTGAAGTAGACATAGATTTTCTCTTTCTTCTTTACTTTTGCCTTCGGTGAACCTTCACTTTTCGCTGATTCTTTTTCGCCCGGTAATCCCTTCACTTTATACCATAATTCGCGGTAATGGTAGTCGCTGACAATCCACTTGAGTTTACCATCTCTCGCACCTACCCATAACTCTATCCGTTCTATATCGGGATGGGGAACTGGTAGAGTCCATTCAAGCCCCCAATAGAAGAGATAGCGGATTACCCAAAAGAGCCCAGGCCCAACCCAGTCAGGTTTGTCTGTCGAATAATAGTAAGGGGTAGTTCGTGGCTTCTTACTTGCTTTTCTCTTGTCAGGCCCTAGGCTATCATCATCCCAGTAGAAGTAGATGTGAGATCCAATACTTTGTGGTTTGGTTTCTAAGGATTCAATGAAATCATATATCGCAAAAAGAGCTAGATAAAACACAAGATAGTCGAGGAGTAGATAGGCAAGAGCCCAAAGAGGAATTACCTCTGTAAAGAGATTAAAGGTAATATCGAGAATAATCAGGCTTATTGGTCCAATAGCAAGAAATAGGATGATGATTTGAAGAGCCAGTTTGATGTACGCAACGGATTCCATCAATTTAGAGTGCTGAAAAGCGTGCGCTCTAGTTAAGAACACATCTATGAATAGTCTTTCATAAAGCACTAGCCCAAAAAAACCGGACAAAACAAGCATCAGGAGTAAGCACATCAGGTTCTGAGTATTAGTTAGTATTAACATTATAGTTGTGAGTGTTAATCCTGCTGGGTTGTAAATTAGATAAAACAGGATTTTTGGGAAATAGACCCATAACGCGCCCCATATAAGCAGGGCTATAACGAAGACACGACGTACCCTTCCAAATGCATTAAGTGCTTTTTCTCCCTTAGGTATCTCATCTGGTATCTTTGCTAGTTTCTCTAGCATGGTTACTGATCGGGTAGTAACTAGAGGATAGTCCTCCCGTGCTTTTTCTGGATTCTTGAGCCCTTCCCAAGATTTTTGCTTTTTCACGATAACCTTCAGTGCTCGCATTTCCAACCGTTTTTCTCTTTTCTCAATGTCGTCAAATTTAGGCAATTCGATGTCTCTTTCTTTCGGGGTATATGTGTGCCTTGTTAGAATCCACCCAATAAGTTGAGGTACGTCTGCAACGAATAGGATAACGAGAATACAGCTTATTTGCAGAGCTCTCGATTGGTTAAACACAATCCAATAAAGAGGTATCAGCACAACAGCCAGGAGTATAGTGCGTATTATGAGCCTTGGAAATGGGACTCCACCAATTTGGTCAAAGGCAGGATCCTCCTCTGAATGATTTCGACCAAGGAGAAGCCGGTTTGACCAGTAGTCACGAAACACTCTTACTTTAGCTTTTGTCTTGCTGGTATCTGATTTAGGCATAGAGCTTCTCTCCTACGCTGGTTACTCTTCCCTATTTTTTGTATATAAGTCTGATATCAGGTTCAGTGTGCCATTTTTCTAGTACTCGGGTTGTCCCAGCCACCGGGTGCCCAACAACACCATGAGCCCGCTGACGACCAGCAAGGGAATGGCCGCGGTTATCGCCCAGGTAGAGGCTTCCCCGAACCACCCAAAGAGACTCACGAGGATTCGGTTGATGGGCACCTCGGTGGCGGCGCCAAGGAGGATAAGCAGGAAGGGGCTCATCATGAGAAATTGAGGCGTCATCATGGATATCATTAGATTCATTATGTGTTCTGGTGACTTGGTGTCTTCGAAGTGGGGATTGAGTGCTGTGAGGCCAGTCGCAAACATGGCGGCGCCGCAGCCAATGGCATAGCTATAGATGAGCAGCCCACACGAAACGATGAAGGGTAACTGGTTGAGCACAGCAGTGAGGAGGACGGGAATGAATGTGAGGGGCAGGAGCACTAGGAAAGCGAGAGCAAGGCGGGCTTTAACGTAGCGGGATGCCCCGTGGGGCGCACTTTGGATGATCCATAGCTGGTCTTTACTCTCGAGAAACCCAGTTCCCGCGAAAGTTATACTCCCAATGAGGATCATGCCCACGCCCGTCACTAAGGCGAGCATGGCTATGTTTGTGTCGACATCATCGATGGTGGCGATGGTAGACAGGAGAAATGGCATGATGAGGGCGAGTATGAGGCCATAAGCAATCCTGGAAAGGTTCTGGGCTTTACGGAAGAAGTCTTTCATGCTAGTGACGAGAAGACTCCCAAAGGCGCCGGGGACTGCGCGACGGATACTCCGGAGAAGAAAGTTCTCACCCTGGATAGTGGTAATGGTTTCAGTTCGGGCACCCATTCGAAACGTGAAGATGCGGTCCGCACTGATGAGGCCAATCCCTAGACACGCACCACTGAAAGTAATCAAGAGGAGCCCACTGGTCATGAGATCGAATTGGAGAATGCTCTGAAACGCCGCAATCTGGACCCCTGTGAGGTTGAGCCCATTGAAGGTAATTGCCAGCCACGAGATGACATCAGCAGGCCAGGTGAAAGGAAATACTAAGAAGACGTTCAGCCCGAGAAGCGAGGAGAGCTGCGGTGCGAAGAACATTAAGCCATACATCGGACCAATAATTACGAGGGCAATCAGCATTGCCAATCCCTTGGCGATATCGTTACCCCGTGGCGAGTCACCGAGCTTGGCTTGAATCATCGCGGTGACAAAGTTGGACAACCACAACGTGGTGACCACCATGAGCAGGAGGGTTCCATAGATGAGTCCTTGCCCAATCAACGAGACCTCGAACGCCAGCAAGAACACCGCCAGTAAGGGTGGCGCCACGAAAAGGACGATAAGCCCGTAGACAGGAACCTTCCCGAGAAAGGTGCCAATGAGAATATCCCGAGTGCAGACATTGTTGGAGAAGAAAATCTCCCATTGCCCAATCTTAATCTCTTGGAGCGAATACGAGAGGGGCATGAGCAGCATCAACATGAAGAGGAAGAGCATCACGGTGCGCATAAGCCCAGGGAACATTACCAAGAGCAGCGCACGCACCATGGTCAGGGAGAGCGCGGAATCGAACATCGTCCCGACTAGTAGCGGCGCGAGGAAAATCGCCCAGAAGATACCAAAGACGAGCAGAAGGCTCATCCAGAGAGCCCGGCGCGGGCGCAGAGAGGAGGTCAAGACGAGGTACTCAGCTTTGGTTAAGGCAAACCACTTACAGGTCACCGCTTACGCCCTCCATGCAAGTAATGCCTGGCGATCGATTTTACCGCCAACAATCTTGAGGTAGGCCTTTTCGAGATTTGCCGCCTTTGCGGCTGCAATAATTTCTTGGGGTGATCCCTTGGTGACGAGTTGCCCGTCGATAATGATGCCAATGACATCACAGACATCTTCGGCAAAGGAGGTTTGATGTGTGCACACAAAGAAGCTTGTAGCGGTTTCCTCGGCTAGCGCTAAAATGAGCTCCTTCACGAGCGCGCTGGCAGCTGGGTCCAGCCGCGAAGCCGGTTCGTCCAGAAAGACCAACTTGGGTTCGTGGAGGAGGGTTGACGCGACCAGTACTTTTTGTTTCATTCCGCTGGAGTAGGATTCAAGCAAATCATCTTGCCGGCTCTCAAGGCCCAGAATGGCTAGGAGGTGGTCAATGCGCCGATGTAGGGCATCTCTGGCGTAGCCGTTGAGTGCGCCGATGAACTCGAGGAATTCCACGGCAGAGAGCTTTGAATAGAGCCCAGGCGTTTCGGGAAGGAGTCCCGTGACTGCCTTGATTTCTTCGCGTTGTGTGGTGATGTCTAATCCACAAACGGTGCCGGTTCCACTGGTCTGCGCTAGTAGACCGGAAAGGATCCGGACCGTAGTCGTTTTTCCGGCACCATTCGGACCTAGGAAACCGAATCGGCTGCCCTCCAAGACTTCTAGGTTGAGGTCGTGGATGGCACGGATGGATCCGAAGGTCTTGTTCAGGTGTTGGGTTCGGATGCATACTCCGTTCCGTGACATTGTGTTCACCTGTGTTATAGGGTGCTTTCTGTACTATAAAAAGCTTTGTATCGCAAAGTGTTTTGTTAGCCAAAACTTTTTATAGGACAAAATATATTGTGTCGTCGAGGAAACCATTATGACTAAACCAATCAGTTTGAAAGCAGTTGAACGGAAAGCCTACCTCTCCTACCACAAGGATGGACTCGTCGACATCTGTCTGGGTTTAGCGCTCCTCACTTCCTTTATTGGATTCATCGTCGTTGCCCTCTACCCGACCATCTTTGCAGACGTATTCTGGATTATCATGACTGCCCCTATTAGCGTGATTTGGATTTGGCCCTTCATCTATATGGGGGCGAAAAAATCAATCACCATTCCTCGACTCGGGTACGCTGAGTTCTCTCCGAAACGCACCAAGAAAACAAGGGGGATCATAGCCCTGTTTTTCATTATCAACTTCGTTTCACTCTTCGTCGGCTTCTATGCATTAGTTTCTCGCGAATTTACGCTCTTCCTCGTTGCCCATTTCCTGGTTATTCTAGGGTTAGTCGGTTTGCTCCTCTTTGGCCTCGTGGCCTATCTGTCCGATTTTCAGCGATTCTATGTCTACGGTGGACTCACGGCTATCACCTTTATTCTCAGTTATTATCTAAACATAGCGTTCTATATACCCATACTCAGTCTAGGCACAGTGCTTCTCGTCGCGGGGATTGTCCTCCTTGTCCAATTCCTGCGCCAGTATCCGAAGGTAGAAATTGGTGACGTTGCTGAATGACAGGTTCGAATCCGAGTGATCAAGAGCTCCCATCTGTTCAAGACATTGACCGGCTCATTCACGAGCCCGCACGCCTTACCATCCTCATCCACCTGTACGTTCTCAAGAGCGCTGACTATGTCTTCCTCACCCAACAGACCGGGTTAACGTGGGGAAACTTGTCAGCGCATCTTGCGAAACTAGAAGAGGCGGGCTACATCAAGATCGAGAAGAAGTTCGTCGACCGGCGACCCTACACCCTCGTCCACCTCACCGAGCAAGGTCGTGCTGCCTTTCGCGCCTACCAGCGCCAGATGAAACACCTCTTCGAAGAACTCGATGAATTCTAGAAATGCTCGGGGTTCTTTCTGTCCAAGAAGGACGATCGTGTAGCCACTGCTGCGGAATGAAAGAAGAGGTAGTGTCCTCCTCGTCCTATTCCTTCGAATCAGAAAAAGGCTGTTCGCTTCGTCTTGGAAGTCTTTCGGGGTCGAAGCTTCTGCAAGGCTTTGGATGCGCGGTCGCGGACTTTCTTGTCCCTGTCCTTGAGGAGGGGTGTGATGAGCGGTTTGGCCTTGGCATCCCCGATTTTTTCGAGAACTTCGATACCAGCTAGCTGGACCTTGCTTCGTGCGCTCTTGAGGAGGGGGGCAATGCGGGGAATGGCTCCAGCACCGGAGGGGACCTTGGAGAGGTGGTGACATAGGGCGTCAACGGCGGACTCCCTGAGGCTGGAGTAATCCTTGATGGCCTGGACGAGCCCCTGGACTAGGGTGTAGTCGGCGGTGTCGGTGGGGGGTTTCTTGCTGGCAATCTTCACCAGTGCCTCGGAGGCACCTTTACGCCAGTCGTTCCGCTTGCAGATCCGGAGGGCCTCAACCAGCTCTTCAACAGCACCATCCTTCTCCAGCTTGTCAAAATCTGGCTTGAACTCGGGTAACTTACTATCTTTACCGTTCAATCCTTTCACCCTGCTTATCTGCGCAGAATTCAGGGTTAAAAACTTGTTGAAACGGAGTTGGAGGGGGTTTCCACTCTAATAGTTAAGGGAAAAAAGAGGAGGGGTGTTCGCGGAGCCAAGCACCGTGGCTCAGATTCCGCGAACAGTCCTATTAGAAATGATGGTTATGGCGTTCGGATGGTGAGGTAGAAGTACTCGAGTTCAGTGATTTCATCATCGACTATTATTCGTAATTCGAGGATGAAGGTTGCAAGATAGACGCCGGGGTCAAGGCTGGTGGCGTTCAGGGTGATGGTGCCGCCCGCGATGTCGAGGTAGTAGAGTAGGGTTTCGCTGATGTTGTAGACGAACTGGCCAGCGTCAACGTAGGGGGTGACGTTTGTTCCATGGAACCATACGTCAATTCCATCGGTGTACATAGCTAGCTGGACAGTAGCATTGACTTCGGGTCCTGTGGAGTTCCCGTTCATCATGACGTAGCTGAGGTCGGCTTGCTCTCCGAGGTCGATGTCGGTGGGGTCGAGAATGGTTTCGAGGAACTCGACGCCGGTCACGGTCGCGTTGTAGCCGAAGAAGAAGCTGGCATAGGCTTCAGCAGCGGTGCCTGCATAGGCTACCTTGGTGATGTCCTCGGCGTCCACAAAGCCCACATAGGTCAGCGTCTCGATGAGGGACTCGCCCACATGGGACTCAGCATAGACGGGGAACAGGTAGACCAGCCGGCCACTGAGGGGTACAAGGAGTCGGTTGCCGATTCGGTAGGGTTCGAGGAGAACTAAGTCGGAGCGAGCTTGTTGTTCGAAGCTCTCGATGGCAGCATCCACGCCGAACAGGGGGCTGATGGGTGTATGGGTGACCGGATCCACGGTGCCAGCCCGAGCGAACACGGTACGCCCTACCTCATCACCATTGTAGAAGAGGTAGAACCCGGCGAGTTTTTGCGCTTCATGCCGGATGTAGCGGCATGCCTGGTAGCCGACCCATTTGAGTTCACCATCCTCGGGGTAGAGGACGTAGTGAACGTCAGGTTGGGACGTGGGTTTCTCGAAGAAGTCGGCTTGACTCCTCCAAACCCAAGGGTCGGTGACGTGGTACTGGAAGTCCACATCTAACTGGGCGTCAATGAGGTCCTCAGGGTATCGGAGTTGTTCGATGAGCCAACTGGGTGCATCCGTCCAAGGATACCAGTCCTCATACATTGTTTCGATGAAGAAGCTAGCTGGGTCAGCGTTAGGATTGCGAACCCAGGTGATCATGCCGTCAGCACAGTTCACAATGGCGAAGCCAAGGAGTCGTAAGTAGTCTGCTTGAGCGTAGTGGAGTTGGAGGTCGAAGGCGCTGAATATAGGCACGCAATAGTAGGCTTCATGGTTGAGCTTGTCGAAAACCAGGTAGGGATCGTAGTCAGTGTACAGGAAGGGCAAGAGTATTGTTTGTACCCGTTCGACGATATTACGGTGCATCAAGACATTGGCGGTGGGGTCGGGGAAGGAGAGCCACGCAAAGCTTAGGTCCCCGATGGACCAGGTAATCTTCTTCAGGGCTAGTTCTGCGCCTGTCAGGATGTAGTCGGGTTCGCCCTCCCAGCTGTAGGCACCGGTCTCTGGGGCGATGCTGGTGTCGACGACGACGAACTCGTCGAAGCCGTCTTCGTAGGCATCTGGTGCGGCCTCTCCATAGTAGATTGGAAAGTTAGCGGGTACGCCAAAGACGGTTTCAAACTCGCTGGGACTAAGGAATTCACCAGTCTGGCTGCTGGCATCCAATGCTGTCGCTCCTTCAGCGTGGGTGTAAAGGATGTATTTGCTATGGAAGTCTTCTTGCGTGGGTGGTGACAGCGAATAGGGTGCCATCCAGTATTCGCGGTCTTGATCTATCATGTAGACTATGTCCGAGTCTGCGAGCGCCATCCAGTTCGCCAGCGTTTGCGAACGCATTTTGTTTCTACTTGCCGTGAAGTCCCAGAGCCGGGCATGCCCGAGCATTTTCTGGTCTGAAACACCAGTGTCGTTGATCATTGCTTCGTAGGGCACTTCTTCAACGTCGAGTCCACCTGCCCAATTGGAGAAGTAGAGCTCCTTGGTCATCAAGGGGTCCCAATGACCTTCCTTCCACAGAGCCCCTTGCAGGGGACCAGAGACCAGATATCCCGTGTAGAGACCAGGACCAATGATTAGCACTGCGGTTGCGATTCCCAGGATTGCGCCAATCTTGGGGTTGAGGCGGGGGATGTCACCTGCTCGCCCGTATTTACCAAAGACGGTTAAAGCGAAGGTGATGACGGTGAGGACACAGAAGAAGACGAACATGACCAGTAACCATAGGACGTAGAACTGTGTTCCGAGGTCGACTTCGAGGTAGGGCACATTGAGGAGTCCCCAGAAGAGGCCCAGAACCACTAGGAAGAAGATGGAGGCGAGGAGTCTGACCGTGGGGCGCTGGGTGGCTCGACCAATCCTGGCGATGTAGTGGGCCATATCAAGGGCTACACGAATGCCGATGACGGCAATCAGGAGAGTCATGAATATCATGAAGATCGTGTATTGCACTTCAATGGTCGCAACAAGGGCTGCTACATCTGCTGTGGAAGCACCAGGAGTGAAGATGAGCGTAAGGGTCTGCTGGATTTGTCCCCAGTTGCCCACACCCGAGCTGGCTGCCTGGGTGAGAAGGGCTAGTAAGCGCATCTGATCGGTGAAGATGAAGGTAACTACAAGATAGGTGAGTCCGAACAAGCCTAGCTTGTAAAGCGCAATTAGAAGCTTGTGAGGCTTCCTGTTCCCTCCTCGGGTACCCCCGAACCAAAGAAGGTTCAGAACCTTCGATTCCCAGGGCAATCCTGCCAGGGTGACGATGGCTGCGATGGGGATGCCCACTCCGAAGAGGAGCCCATTGATCGTAAACGTCGCCCACCAGGATACACCCGCCTTGTTGGTGTACATCACGTCGAGCATCTTCCAATCCAGGAAGAGGTTCTGTACGGCGAAGACGCCGCCGATGACGATCGCTGCGATGATGACGATGACAATCAGTACGACGAAGATTTTCCGTGGTCGAGAGATTCTCAGTCTAGGTCTATCAAAAGGAATTTTATCAGAAATTGTCTTTTCCACCTTTTTTGATGGTTGAGCTAATAAAGGGAGGTTTCCGCTTAAGTCTTTTGAGGAAACCGAATAGTGGCGAAGGTGGGAGATCTCTGGAGTGCAATTAGCACAAGATGCATCGAACTGGTTTAGAAACCTTGAAACAGGAAATACTAAGAACCATTGGATAGGGTTAATCGTAAATGGTTACTAGTGGTTGCTTACGGTTGGAAATCAAGGGAAATAGCATTGAAGACATTATGAAAATCTTGCAGCCCGAGTGGTGTGGCGCCGTCTTCACTTATCGCTACGAGCACGAGGAAGAAGGGTCCTAGGAATCCTGATTGGTGTATATTTTTCCGCGCGGGAGCCTTATGAAGCAGAGGTGAGCAGCATCCTGCGTAGTGAACAAGAAATGACTGTGCTAGAGGGAGTAGGTTTCGTTGAGGCTACAGGCTTTTTCCATTTGGATGGCGGATGGAATACGAGGGTCGTGAAAGATGTTGAGAAACTGCTGATCGAGAAGGGATTTCCCGTTGAACGGGTCATCTTCACCGAGTTGGAGCTACACGCCCCGAACGCCAAGGATTACTACCAGATGATTGAATCTATCTTGGGAAGGTTCCC
>JABXGV010000252.1 GCA_016550485.1 archaeon | reverse complement strand
TATCCCATGTAAAGACGCGGTAACCATCGAGATAGTGTATGTCAAACCAAATCGAGTCACAGGGAAGTCTGCGTTGACGTAACTCGGTGGTTACCTCACGTATCCGCTGTTCGTTGGGATAGCTATATCGGCACTGATGGTATCCCAGCGTCCAACGTGGAGGTAACGGTATTCTGCCTGTAAGTTGGCTGTAACTGAAAAGCACCTGTTTTGGTGATGGCCCACATATGAGGTAGTAATCTAGCACTGGTTCATCAATAGTGATCGTGTAGGTTTTAGCGCTCGTTGAGCCCATGTCGAAAACACACTTGGCAGTAGTGTCAAAAAAGAGCCCATAGGCTATTCCTTGACGAATTGCCACAAAGAAAGGAACATTCACAGAGAGCGGGTCAGTGTCCGGCTGATAGGGGAAATACTGATTCCACATAACCATCTTGGAACCACGCTTGTCCAGCCGCCCTCCCTTGTGACCGAAGCCGTAGAAGTGTTCATTCGAAGGTAGGGCTTTGCTGCATTGGACTTGTGCTTCATTTCCTTTCATCCCTACAGGTAGCGCATCTTCGTTAAGCTGTTGACCATGAGCATCATAGAATACAAGGCGGCAGGGAGCCCGGTTGATACGAACCTGCATGGCGGAGGTCACGAGACGCCAACCAGCTTCTTCTTCAAAGAACTTGACAGAATGTGAGCCCCGGCTTCTCGCTGGAAGAACCAGAAAAGACGCCCCCTTAGGGAAGACCTCTTCGAATACTAGATGGACGCGGATTATTCCTTCATCGTAGATGGAAAGGCTGAGTAGGGCATTTGTACACCGGAATGTTACCGAGTCACTCCCCACTTCCACATCAAGAACATCGCCAATTTCTGTCAAGGTTTGTGAAGCTCGCTCTTTCCCAGACATACGCACTCAACAGATTTCAGGTATCCAGACTTTTTATCTTTCAGGTTTGCTGGCTAGTGGGACACCTAGGTGAGGGACGAGTCGAAGCAATGAGAGTCCGACACTGACTGTCATTATTGAAGCTAAAGTAACTTTGATAGCCGTAACGATCCCTGCACCCAGCCAAAGGAGTTGTAATGCATCTGGTGTCATCTGGTAGAACAACCAGTAGGTCTGCCCAGGAATAAGAATGAAAATTCGGAGTAGAATATCTGACTCAAGTGCAATAAAAGTGCAGAATAGAAGGAGAAGCAGCTGGAACTGGTTCTCACCACTTGGCCACCAATTGCGGCTTGCGCAAAGAGTGAAAAGAAGTACCATAACGAAGCCGGCTAGGGTATCCCAGACACCTATGAGTGGAAGCACCCAAGAAATTGGTGTGAGAAAATAGCCTGCGAGCAGCACAGAGTAGATTGCCAAGACCGGACGCCACTGCCGCTCATAGACAAAGGCGGCAACCGCTGCACCCAGTGGAGCACCCAACATGAAGATAAACTCGAAGGGATCGCGAAAATAGATGAAATGGCCTAGAAGGCTACCTAGCCCTACACTAAACGCACCAGCAAGGGGTCCTAGTAAAATGCCAACAATCGGACTCAGCAAGAAAATCCAGGAGTCCCAGATACCGGAGTAGAAGTTAGGGATGAACGTAGTAGGAATGACATCAAACACGGTTATTAGCGCTGTGAATACCGCGACAAACGCGACAAAGCTGCTACGGTTCTTTACAAGTACTAGCCCCATACCCTTGGTTTACAATTGAGTCGTGATTTAAACTCTTGTCTCACACAAGGTAGCTCTTCTAAGAGAAGCTGGGTTCAAGTAGATTTAGAGGACTTGTTTTGCGAATTGTAGGGAGAGTTGGATTTCAGCCTGTCCATTATTTGTTGCTATGCTCATGTGTCCTGGGAGTAGAATTTCGACTGGCAGTTGGGCGAGTCGAAAGATGGAGGCGATGAGTTGTTGAGGATTACCAGTAGGGAGGTCGACTCGACCAAATGATCCATGGCGGAAAACAACATCTCCACTAATGAGTATATTTTGGCGAGGTTCAAAGAAGCAAAGACTGCCAATACTGTGGCCAGGTGTGTGAAGCACCTGGAAGGTGAAATCACCAGCCTTGACTACGTCGCCTTCCTGAAGTTTTCGTCCGACAGGAACGGGTTCTAAACGTTGCCCTAGAAAGCTCCCATAGACGACTGTGTCATCACCCTTTTCGAGGTAGTCACCTTCCTGCTTTGATACCCATACCTCCGCATCCTTCGCCTCTCGTAGGAAGAGGGGGGCTGACCCTGAATGGTCTAAGTGAGTGTGCGTTAGAATCATCCGATCTAGCTGTGATACGTTGAACCCCAGCTCTTCTATGGCAGCATATGTATGGCGGAAGAAGTTTGAAATGCCGGTATCGAAGATAACGAAACGTTCACCCACCTTAACTAGATAGATATTGCTGTCTGGTAACAGACCTTCTCGGGCGACAATCCAGTACAGCCCGTCCACAACTTTCTGCACCGTCTTAGCTGCCATCACATATTTCTCCGCTTTGGAACGATAGGCTTCGAATCCGCTGATTGGCTGCACAGTGTCAGCTGATGACATTCATTAGGAACTTTCCGTTTTTGTAGAAGAGCTCATCGTCGGCGTAGATTGCACCGTTGCTAGTCATATCAGCGAGGAGGTCCCAATGGATTGCTGATTGGTTTTTCGACCGGGCATCTTTAAAGCCATTCCCGAGAGCACAGTGAATGGTTCCGGTCATTTTTTCGTCGAAGAGAATATTCTTCGTAAATTTGGTGATGCCAGGGTTGGTGCCGATAGCTATTTCGCCAAGCCTCTGGGCACCCTCGTCAATCTGCAGAATCCTGTCTAGCAATTCTTGACCCTTCTCAGCGGTTGCCTTCGCGACCTTCCCTTTCTCAAAGGTCAGAGAAACATCTACAACTTCTTTTCCTTGGAAAATTCCAGGATAGGAGAAGCGAATCGTGCCATCCACACTGTCCTCGATAGGTGATGTGAAGACTTCGCCATCGGGCATGTTGATGTGTCCGTCACAGTTAATCCACTTTCGGCCTTTGACGCGCGCGGTGAGATCAACATCCTTACTTTTGAAGTGAATAGTTTCCTTTGTATCGAGATAAGCTACGACCTTCGCTTGCTTTGCACTTATTTTTTGCCAAGCTGCTACTGGATTTTTCTGATCCACTAAGCAGGCTCCATAAACAAAGTCTTCATATTCCTCTGTTCCCATTTCCGCTTCTTGTGCAAGGCTAGGAGTGGGGAAGGGCAGTAGCGCATACCAGCCCTCTGTCAGGCGGCTCATGAAGAGCTTGTTGAGTTCGGTTTGGGCTTTAGCCGAACGAGCCTGCTTGGCTGGGTCAACATTGGTTAGCTCTTTTCGGTTGTCAGTTGTGTAGACAACGATGTAACCGTCTAGCTTTTCAATGGCATAGAGAGTGATTGGGTTTACATAGTCGAGTTGGTGATCTTGCGCATATTTGTAGAAGATTTCTTGACTTCGGGGAATACCGATTCGCGTATAGAGATGACCACCAGCTTTGAGGATTTCTCGGGCAAGTTCGCGGATTAACGGTTCAGCAACGAGGGAGGCACCAATGCCAATTAGCTGACCCTTTTGAACGCCTAGCGAGTATTCGACGGTGAGGCGGGCTAGGCGACTGATACGTTCATCGACCATAATGGGTTCACCTGAATACCATTATAGCTAGATGGAAGAATAAGGCTTTGGCTTAGATAACTTCAGGACTGATAGCAGCTCTCGTTTTGACCAGAAGCATTGCACTGGCAGAACCCATGAAAGCTGTGTCGCCTAGCCTAGAGTTAAGAGGGTATTGACAATGACGAGCTGAAGGAAGTGGAGTGCAATGGCGGCGATACCGAGGTAGCGCCAGCGGGTTTTGTGAAAGGCAATAGCCCAGTAGGAAAACAGAAGTATTCCCACAGTCATTGCCCAGCCACCTAAGGTAAGTAGAGGCATGCCTTCTGCAGGACCCATGAAATAGTACACCTGAGCCGGATTGAAGTTCCAGACCCACCAACCTGCAGCGACTGCAGGCAGTTCGATGAGGAAGCTGATCGCAGCGGCTATGAGCCCAGCGATGGTTGCGACAACAGGCATTTGGCTGCGCATAGGTTTGTCGATACCAGTGATGAGACTAGCAAGATACCAGCTGATGTAAGCGGCGTACCCCCAGCCAACGATAATCCAAAGCGTTGCCAACCCAATCCAGAGATCGACTCCAATGAACCCAACTGGAACATAAGCGGGGTTGAAATAAGCTACCATGTTTTCACGGATTACTCCATAGATGAATGCCCCACCAAAGAAAGCGATGGTGGGCTTGACACCGCCTCGGTATTTTAGCGAATGAATGATGAGAAAAATCATGGCAAGGTATGTAGGAATGGTTACCCAGAGACCTGTTGTCATGAAGTTGCCTCCTTTGGCTGATGATAATGCCGCCATAAGGCAATAGCTACACTTAGTGTAACGATAATGAGAATCGGAATAGCCGCGACGAGGAATTCGAGACGATGTAAAAGTGCTACATCGATGAACACAATCACGCTAATCATGAAGAAGGTCGCCCAAAGAGGGATATTTCGAAGAAGCCGTTCTTTCCAAATGGTCATTTTATCCAATAGGCTCACCGTATGGGGGATAGGAAATCCCTACTTGTTTTGGATTGATTGGATGGTCTTTCTATTTAGGCTTTGAGGGAGAAGGGATTAGTAGGTAATCCCCCGTTTTCGGCTGCCCCATTTCACAAGCTCCATGCCCACAATGGCTGGAAGAGCCAAAGCGAAGGCGATTAGCCAGTCAAATGCGTTCAGTGTTACATACTCGAAGAGGCCGAGGATGTATCCGAGAAGCCCTCCGAAAGGCACGTCGATGGGATACATTAAGGGGACATACATTAATCCCCAGTGCATCAGGAACACCAAGCCAACCAAGGCATAGATGAGCCAGTAGCTTTCTCGTCGTATTGAGCGAGTCAATGGCTGGTTTATGCGACGAATGCTCAGAATCATGAAGGTTTCAGCGAAGAGCAGAACTGTAATGGCCATCATCTGAGCCTTTTGGAATGCATCGTCGCTAAAGGGGATAAGGTATGTACTACCGGGCAGAATTGAGCCCCAAGTGAAGAAATAAGCTATGGCAACCCCTATTGAAATTAGGATAGCATTGAGGATTAGATAACCAGCAAGTTGACGGTTGATAATAGCCTCAGTGTTGCGTGGTCTTTCCTGCATAGCATCTTTTGCTGGTCTGTCAAACACTAATGCAAGTCCTGGCCATGTGTGGCTGGAAATCGTCAGAAAGATGTGCTGCCACTCTGTAAGAAATGTGATGCGAGCGAGAAACGTGCCGAAGAAAAGGATTGATTCGGCTAGGTTTATGGCCACATAGAAAAAGATCATCATTCGGATTTTGTTGAAGAGGCTTCGGCCTTGCCGAATTCCTTCAACGATGGAGGTAAAACTGTCATCTGCGATGATCATGTCAGAGGCTTCTTTGGCAACATCAGTTCCGGTAATACCCATGGCGATGCCAACATCGCTAATGCTTAAGGCAAGAGCGTCGTTTACTCCATCACCTGTGACTGCTACGGCTCGTTCTTTATCCTTATAGCGCTGCACAATTACCTGTTTGTCATCAGGATCTACGCGGGCAAACACACTTGTTCTTTGAAACTTGTCATCACTGAGTTCTGTGGCTTCCTTGCCTTCAGAAATGAGGTCGTCTTCTCGGACGATTTCTAATTGTCGCCCCACTGTACAAGCGGTGGCGGCACTATCGCCAGTCACCATTACGGTCTTGATGCCCGCGTTAGTGCATTCAAGCACAGCCTCGCGCACCCCCTCCCGTGGAGGGTCAAGAATACATACAAATCCGACAAATGTAAGGTTTGCTTCGATTTTCTCCCGTTCCGCGGCTCCACTTGCCTTGGGGAGTTTTGGTAGTTGTCTAAATGCTAAGGAGAGAACACGGTACCCGCCTGCAGCAAACTCGCCAGCATACTTGGAGATAGCCTTTGCACGCTTGGGAGTCAGCTTTTGACTGGTCTTTAAACTACCTACCCTACTACACCGGGAGAGGAGGACATCTGTTGCACCTTTCACAAAGGCGATGTACCCGCCCGCTGGGTGGGTGAAAACGCGGGTCATGCGCTTGAGCCGCGAGTCAAAGGGATAATTTTGTACCATCTGGAAATCAAGGAGCGAACGCTCGGAGATGCCGCTTTTGCGGTATAATGCGAGTAGTGCAGCCTCGGTGGGATTCCCTATGGCCTTCCATCGAACATCTCCATCCTCAGATTTCTCGGCCTGGATTTCAGCGTCGTTGTTCAGTCCACCGATTCTGATGAGGAGCGCAAGCCTACTGTCTGCACCAAG
>JABXGV010000251.1 GCA_016550485.1 archaeon | reverse complement strand
TGTAACTCACCGAGTATTTCTGGAAGAACCACAAACTCAACGTGACTGTTTAATAATCGTTTAATTTCCTCGAAGATATCGATTCGACGCTGAAAAGGTAACAACAAGAAGTTTGTGTCAAGTAGCACAACTGTAGGGTGACGAGTCAGATCATCACTCCTCTTCAGTGATGGCCCCCCAGCCAATCAGCCGCCACCTCTTCTCAACAAGCCGACTTATAGCGACCCTCTGCCCGGGTAGAATACAAACGGGCTTTTGTAATTTGAATGTAACTAGCTTCTTTTTCTTCATTACTTTCTGGACCACACCCACGGCAACCGACGTCCCTATAACCAACATCAATTCTTCCTTGACCCTAATTTGAGTAACTGCAATCTGCTCTACTAGTCCAACAACTTGCTTTAACAAGAAGGGCTTTAATGTAATCTTATCTATTAATGGTGGCAGTTCACCGGAGACACCGGCTATATTTCCGATTAACGCATCTGCTCGAGTAAAAGCTGAATCCAATGTTGTTCCCACACCAATCAGCCCACCCGGATCAGCGGTCTTTAATTTCGCGCCTGTTCCTGATTGGATGCTCTGTACTGTCGTTATTAAGGATTTGTAAATGGCTTGTTTTCCCCGAGCCTGCTTCACACGCATTCCAGGACGAAGTTCTAGCTCATCCCCTACTTTCAGCTTTCCTTGTATAATAGTCCCACCCACTACTCCACCTCTTAGGTTCTCAGGTGTCGTTCCTGGATAGTTAATGTCAAAGGAACGTGCTATGTACATCAGCCCTGGTTTTTTTAGATCCCGTTTGGGTGTTGGAATTGTCTCTTCAATCGCCTGAATCAATACATCGAGGTTTGTGCCAAACATCGCTGAAATAGGTATGATTGGGGCGTTTTCAGCTACTGTTCCTTTTATAAATTTCAGAATTTCCTCGTAATTTTTGATTACCTGCTTTTCCGACACTAGTTCGACTTTATTCTGGACAACGACGATTTTATCAACGCCTGTGATTTCCAAGGCTGCAAGATGTTCCCGAGTCTGAGGTTGTGGACATTTCTCATCAGCTGCTATCAGAAGCAGTGCACCATCCATCAGTGCGGTCCCAGAAACCATTGTAGCCATGAGGACCTCATGCCCTGGCACATCTACGAGCGATATACGCCGCAATAGTTCTGCTTCTCCACCGCATTTGGGGCATGAGGGCTCTATCGTATAGCATTCTGGTGGTTTACAAGATGGGCACTTGTAAAAAATGAGGTCTGCATACCCCAGCTTTATTGAAATCCCCCGCTCTATCTCCTGCGAGTGTCTGTCCGTCCACTCTCCAGACAATGCCTTAGCCAGAGTAGTCTTACCATGATCTACATGACCAACAAGACCAATATTGACGACGCTCTGCTTGGGCACCCGCGGTGGCATAGGGGTTTCTCCTGTTTGTTTTGGATTATTGTTTTGTGGAAGTTGCCTTTTCAACGAGTTCAAGGAGTGGTTTTGATCCCTTTGTAATCATCAGGACATTGACTTGGATGATTTCGTCTGTGATTTCATTACCACGTACTCTGCGTCTACGACGTTCGCCTCGTGTGCTTACACGATATCCAACACCACTACGTATTAGGATTCGTTTGCGAACTGCACCGTGAACATCAGGGCGCATCGGTGTCCCTGTAGTATCGCTACCTCCTCTAATTCTGAATCTGTAACCTGGCAAACCTAGAGAATCACCTTCGATTACCTCGCCTATGACTCTACCATGAAGCGCTCGGCTTCTCTGTTCACTAAGTTCGAGTTGTGTGGTTTTCCCAGTTTCAGAGTCACCAATTACAAGCCGAATTCGTACCATGTCAAATCCTCGATAACTTTACTTTCAAATTATTTGAATCCACCTTTCAAAGGGGATTCGGATAAAAGGTTAGCAAGAGTTAACAGTTTATCAATCTTGTCATCAGACACTTTGTAGTGTAAGGGCAACGGAGGCAAGATTGCCCAATTTCAGAAAATTAGATGTTAAAAACGAGATGTAAAGGAGTGTTTTAGAGTATCGTCTGAATCCTTCCTCGCTAGACCCCCCAGAAAGGCGATACATGTTTCCGTTTTATCTGAAGCAGTTCCTGTAAAATATCCAGCTCATCAGAAGTAAGTTTGTCTTTGAGTTCTTGGTTGAGTTTAATCACCATCGACTCAGGGAGATCTATATAGAGGATGTCACCTTCATCGATTTGCCGACCGACGGTGACACCTTTAATGGAAACAGCGACTTCAGCACCAATGCGTGCTTCAGGGACAGTTTTCCCCTTATCCTGAAGTTGTTGAATAGTGCCTGCACGGCGGTTGTCCGAATGGATTAGATTAGTTTTCGGGGAAATCCGCCCTCCAAGAACACGCACCCCAACAACAGCGGGACTACTTTGGCGAAAAACATAGCCGGGCAGCACTTCCATTTTACCGGGAAAAACTACTGTTCCAAGGAGTGCAGCCTCAATTTCCCTCCTCTTTTCTTCAACCCACAATTCGTATTGTTCTACAAGGTCGTAAATTATACGGCTTTGAAAAATCGGAACTCTAAGACTTGAGGCTTCATCACTAGCACTAGGCAATACCCTACTATTGAAAACAAGAACAGCTCCGAGTAAAGCATCTGACTCCTTCACTGTTGAAATCTCGATGACATCATTCTTTGAAACATCACCAATATCAGCTCTTCGAATCGGAATACTTCGATCTTGGAGATAACCGATGAGCGCCTCCAACGAGCCTAATGTATCAGCCTTTAGAAGCACCCCTAGCTTATCAGTTTCAATACGAATTGCTTCCATATCTTTAAGAATTCGTTCTCGAGCTGCTGCTTCTTCCTCATCCGATTTTACGACATGAAGCCCTGCGCCTGCAATCGCATTGTCTAGATTAGGAGCAGCAATCTTCACTCCGGCTGCAGCAACGAGTTCTTTTACTTTTGTGAATCTTTCTTTAGGGTCACGAATTTCGTCAAGAGGTTTAGGCATTAAAAGCGCTCTAACATGAGTAGTAATTGGTTCTGGGAGCCCGCCAATTACTATAGTGTCTCCATGACGAATTACTCCATCAAAGATTATTGTATCAATAGTGACCCCTAGACCTGGCTCCTCCTTCACCTCAAGTATAACACCTTTGCCTGGACCAGGCGTGGTTTGTAGCCGCTGCTCCAAATAACCCTGAGCAAGCCCGATTAGAACAAGGAGTAATTCAGATAAGCCCTCCCCTGTCTTGGCGCTTGTAGGGACAACAGCGATTGTTTTGGCAAAATCTTCAATCCTATCAAAGCGATCCACCTGATAACCTTCCCGATGCAAATCGCCCATTACCTCATAGAGCCGCTCATCCAATGATTTTCGGACATATTCAGTTTGGCTCTGTAAGGATTCCGTAATACTTCTTGTTTCTTGAGGTTTCCAGCCGGGGAGTCGGTCTACTTTGTTTAGCGCAATCAAGAAAGGTGTCTTACGGGCACGTAGTATTCGTAGAGATTCATAGCTTTGTGGTTGTAAGCCATCAATAATATCGACGACAAGGATGGCAATATCCGCTACTGTCCCACCCCGTTTCCTAAGATTGAAAAACGCGGCATGACCTGGTGTATCTATGACGAGTAGACCAGGCAGGGTGAATTTGCGTTTGCGGCCTTTTAGGAGATCGCCGATTATTTCATTGAGAGTTGAAAGCGGAAAGAAACTGGCCCCAATTTGCTGCGTGATACCACCCGCTTCCCTAGCTTGAACTGCTGTGCCCCTTATTTTATCAAGCAGAAGGGTTTTACCTACATCTATGTGACCAAGCATACAAACAATTGGTTGGCGAATTTGTTTAGACGGCATCTGCAGCACCAAGCATTAATGATTCTCTGAGTTCTTCCGAGTTTTCTCCGAATCAAGGAACGATATTTAAGACTTGTGTCATTTTCCAATACATTGTCTAGTCAAAGGGTTTTTGTGATGTTAATTATTGTTAGCTAGCCGAGGTTTTCTCTAATGGAGCGAACTTTACTGGTTTTAAAACCAGACGCAACCATGCGTCGAGGTGTAGGCGCGGCAGTATTTGAAAGAATCTTTGAGGCACTTCCGGATGTTACACCACTTGGATTTGTAGAAAGAGGAGTTCCCAAAGCGCTTGCTGAACAACACTACGCTATACACAAAGGGAAATTCTTCTATCCTTGGTTAATCCAATTTATTCGGGTGGGAAAAGTAGTAGCGACAATTCTTGAAGGCGACAACATCGTAAAACGGTTAAGAAACGTATTAGGCGCTACCTTTGTCGAAAAGGCAGAACCCGATAGCCTGCGAGGAAAATACGGTCTGGTAGGCGGTGTTAATGTAGCTCATGCAAGTGATGAACCTGATAATGCTGAAAAGGAGATTGCCCTTTGGACTCGAAGGACATCGCTAGACATCCGCTCAGAGGGACGTGGGCCCTTAATGGCATACATCGAGAAATGGCGAGGAACACCAATAAAAGCTACCAAGCAAATCCGAGAGTACTGCGGAGAATATGCTAAATTATACTCAAATCGCACTCTTTACAAAGACTTGATAGCCGAACAGCTTATCGAAGAGTGCCCAGACTGGCCGATGCGAAAAATCAGGAGCCTCGCTGATGCTCTTCTGGGAAACATGGATCTTGATAAACAGAAAGCCTAATGCCATTATCCTTGAGGGAAGATTTTCAAACTATTGACTAAGGACAAATGTTCTAGGTTTTCCTTCTACGAGAGCCCTTGCTGCGCGAAGATGATTTTGTACTACGAGCCCTTGCAGCGGCTTTTTGGCGCCGAACCCTTTCCTCATAGACATCGGTCCATTTTAGTTTTCGCGCCCTTCGGCGAAGCTGAACAGCATTTTTCCTGCACTTGCTACTACAGAGATGAAGAAGACTCCCATCATTTCTAACGTAAATCATCCCAGTTCCAGGTTCGATATCGCAGCCACAAAATGAGCAAGCTATTTTCTTTACCATCTACTTCGCCATCCTAAGGTGGCCGAATACGCCGGGCCTCTCTTTCTGTCTCGCGAAGGAGGAGCAGGTCCCCTTCCCGAACGGGACCTTTAACATTCCTTGTTAATATTCGGCCCTGATCGCGACCACTGAGAACCCGGACGCGGACCTGTATGATTTCTCCGGTAAGGCCTGTCCGGCCGATTACTTATGCTTGAACCACTTATTGAAGTTCAATTTGCACGACTTCGGCCGGTATTCCTTGTTCGGTTGCACCTGACATGGGTTTGCGGAAAGTTATCTCTATTAGATAAAGATTGTGGCGGTTTTGGAGAATTAGCTATTGGTTATTGGTTTCCGGGTTGCTCTGGTTTGTTTTAGGGCTTTGGTGGCTGCTTGTCTGATTCGTGTGTGGGAGTCGTCTTTTTTCTTTGTCAGGAAGTCAATTGCGCGTTGGTCGTGTATTCTACCTAGCGCCTGAATCCATAGTGTGCGTAGGTCCTTGGTTTGTCTTGCGTCTTCTTTGAGGAATGTCGGGTGTGTGGGGTATGTCTTTAGGAGCGCGTCTACTGCTTCTGTGCTGCCTATTTTACCTAGGGCAATTACTGCTACTCCTCGTATTCTGGTTTCGTTGTGTTCTAGGAGTGGGGTGAGGTGCTGAACGCCAATGGGCTCTTTGAGTTTTCCTACTTGTTGTATTGTTCTCATCGTGTCGATTAGTAGTTGAACGTGGTCGTCTGGTCTTTCATTGAGGGTGAGGTTGAAGTCGGTTTTTGCCAGCCTGTCCATTTGTTCTGTTAGCTTGTTTACTTGTTCTTTTAGTCGGGGGTGTGAGGTTATGTCTTCCAAGTCGTTTTCTAGTGCTTTCTGCACTCGTTGAAAGACACTAGTTTGATAGGATTTTATTACATCTGCGATGTGGGGGTGGTGTTCTAGGAATTCTTTATCTAGGTAAATCTCCGATCCTTCTCTTGTTTCTATCGTCCATCCTCCGTCTCCTTTAGGGCGACTGCTAGATAGGGCACACCTAACACTCGAGGGAATATTCGTCCTCATCCAACTAGACCTTCTACTCTTTCCTCTTCTTTGATAGCCTGTTTCTTTGCAGGCCAGTTCGAATGCTGCTCTGATTCTGTCGGGGGTTGGGTTCCGTTTCCAGAATCCGATAAAAGCGTGGACTTCGGTCCAGTCTACTTCTTCGGTTGTCTTCAGGAGTTTTGTGATTCGTCTAGATGATGATGTGTTTCCCGTTAGAGTATATAGGAGCTGGGCGATTCGATTTGAGGATCGGTTCGGGTTGCTGCCTAGTTGCCGTATAAGTCTTTCAAGCGGTAGGCTATGATTGTCACGATATTGGGTGATAGGAGTTCTATCTGAGAACATATCTTTGATTCTCTGGATAACTTCTTGTCTTCCAGCAGCACGCCTAAAAATTGGTACCTCGACTGCATCTTCAAAGGATTCGTGTTTAATGTTTACGACTCTCTTATTTTCTGCCCCCGCTTCCCCTGTCTTTAACCCTATTGAATCCAGTAACTCTCTCACAAAAGGAGTTTGAGCGCCTGCAGCTGCTGCTACATATTTGGCAATTTTCATGCTGTCAACTATTCCGTCACCATCGAAAAACCCCTGAACCACGGCTTCCCGGAAGCTCTCTGGCATCGCATATATCCAACTAGCCTGTGAGCAGTAATATGTGTGGGTTCCTCCCTCTGGGAGACCGAGTACTTCTCTGTGATACCAGTCAGAAAAACCATTGTACCCTGTATGCCATCGGTAAG
>JABXGV010000250.1 GCA_016550485.1 archaeon | reverse complement strand
CCGGCGCGGGCTTCTTCTACCAAATCCTCTCGTATTGTAGCAACATGGTGCCAGAGGGCACATAGTTGTGCTTCGGCATCGAAGAAAATACATTCTCCGCAGGTCTTTCTGTAGCGCTCCTCGATTTCGGGTTCCTTATTGGGTGGTTGATTGGTACGGACCAGGAGTTGACGGGGGCGGTGAAATCCTTTATGATAATGGATTAAGCAGGTTGATTTGCGAATCGCGATTAAGTGGTTCCATCCCGTCTTGCCTAGCCGCTCAGCACTGGTTTTCTGTGTGGGTGTGAGGAGGCTTGGTGAGAAGTAGTCACGGAAGATGCGGTATACAGTGGTTGGTGCTAATCCTAGGCTGGCAGCTACCTGGGCATAGTGCAAGCTCCTACGAGTCGCCACTTTCCCCTTTCTCATGGACAGCTCGCCTTGCACCAAAGCACCGTAAACATACCTCACGACTCTACGTAATGATACTATGAAAGGCTGCCGTTTACTTGAACGTAAATACGGGGAGGATGTAGTAGTAGGAGATGGGAAGAGCTTCAAGCGGCGAGCATGCTGCTCAATGAGCTTGGCTGTCTTCAAATCAATGGCGGCGATGGCGAAAAGGTGTCGGCGTAGCCTTGGGGGTGGCTTCGTTGATGGTTCTTTCATCGGGGTTGTGGTTTCTAAAAGTCTAGTGATATCTTCTACTAAGTGGTCATCCCTTGCTAGCTCAGCGGCTGCATGTAAAACCCATTGTCGACTAGACTTATCGAAACGGTATTTATGGGGCGCAAAACGAGCGATGACTGCGCGGAGGCGGGCTGCAGTATGAATGGTTCTTGCAAGTGTCTCACCTGCTTCTGTACAGCGAGCTGAACCGCCATAGCGTGATCTCGGATTACCATGACGCCGCACCAAGCCCTCTTTTTCCAGGCGCTGGTACATTTCATATAGCTCGCTAATTGAGGGGGGAGGTGAATCATTAGCTTTGGCAATGAAGCTGTTTAGACAGAGGTCAAGCCCCTCGTGCAGGTTGAGGCTCTTACGGAACAGTTGCAGTATTAGCATTTCCCAATCCATGATACCCCCCTTAAGGGGTCCAACGCCGAGGGTTTGATATACAAGCCTTTCCAGCCTAGTCAAAGGTGGTTCCCACCCCTCCTCACCCGAATCGGCAAATTCGTCTATGGGGTACGTAAGGGCTAGTTCATCGCCTTCTTTAAGGTGGGCTGCTACCATCTCTAGCTGGTTGGGTGTGAGTTCACTCCCATCAACAACTGCGACACCCAAACCTCTCCTTGGCTTCTGGCTGTAGGTGTAAACAGGAACATCCACACCCATGCCATGCAATGATCGCTCCAACCATGCCCTGTCCTCCTGTGAGGTAAATACACCAACCCTCCCTCCCGATTTCTGCTTTTTTAGAACCAAACCCGCTAGACATTCCACATCTCGTACCTCTTCAAAGGTGGGCTTCAACTGTTTAGGCGCTGCCACTTCAACATAGCTTACCCCTAGCCATCGTGCTAAGTTCTGTGTCCGCCCACGGGTGATTCCTAGTAATTGGAGGGGGCGGTTTGATGTGCGCCACCGCAACATTATGGCTTCAGCGAGAACACAGTCAGAGGAGTCAGAAGACATTAGCATCTCTTCAAGGTCGATGACGGCTATTGCTTGGAAGCCACAACGCAGATGACGAGCGTAGCGATTCCAGAACCGCCGATAACTGCAAATCACCACATCATAGTCCCGTGGTTCAGACTGTCTAGGGGCCTTCGTGCCAACCCATATCAGGATGCTGAGATCAGGAAGCCACGCTTTGAGGGTTTCTGCCAATTCCTCTGCTCCCTTCCCCCGCCTCAGGAGGATGGCACATCGCCTCTTTTTTGCCACGTGCTGCTCTATCCATGCAGTAAGTACCTTTATTTGCGCTTCAGATGTAGCCACAACGGCGACTAGACCGTCCGCCTGTAGCTTCTCCTCACCAATCCCTGCTACTTCCCTGAAAACTTCTAGGGCAGAACCACTTACCCATCCGGATATTGCAGCGCTCATCTTGTAGACACTGCTGCGGCTGCTAAATTTGGTCAGTTCATAAGTGTTGCGGGTTTCAGCGCTCAAAAGTTGCCGAACGGCAACACTTCAGCAGGTTTTTCGTTGCCGAATGGCAACAATTTCAAGTATTGCCGATAGGCAACGCAGGGAAGAAGAGCTGGATGCGGTTTGGGCTCGTCCAAAAAAGGACACAATTGGAGGGGAGAGGGAATGGTTTTTCTAGGGGGGATGAACGAACCCAAACCCAACATCCAATAATCACTCCCAAAAAGTTGGATAAAAACCTAGCTGGTGTTGCCCAAGGGCAACAAAAAGATCGATTACTATACGGGGTATCAATACCAAGTATGCACCACAATTGGAAGAGTGGAATTATCAGAACTAGTAACAAAAACTAGACTAGAAGACTTGTCAGTGCACGAGAAACCCTAACTTTGACCATTTTTTATGTTTGTACATGCAATCAAAGCCAGCAAAAACGGGGTATAACGCCTGAAATCGCCAATAAACCGCTAAATAGCGCTTATACAGGTCATAGAAGGACAAAAAGCATTCCAACATTTAAATAATAGGCTTGTAGAGGTTATTCTGATGATGGTTTTGTCGTCTGGTGCCTGTGTTGATGCTAGTTCATCCTCTTTCTCGGGGTTTTTGTTGCCTATCGGCAACACCCTATTGGAGTTAGAAGGCTTAGAGGTGTTAAAGATGGGTCGTTCACCACGCCGCAAACATCCCCCCCTTGCTGAGCAGAGTAGAATCGCTAGCCTTGCTAAAAGAGAGGTGCGCACCGTCCAAGAAAGCCTGGTTGCTGAGATGCTGGAGGCGGTGGGGTTCCAGTTCCGGGAGCAGTGGCTCTTACGCACGGCGGGGGAGGCGTTGGTCTTTGATTTTCTGGTGGAGGGGCGGGTGTTGGTGGAGTGTACCCAGAGCACCCACAGAAATTGCTCTAGGGCGTGGACCACACTGTGGCGGCGTGCGGTCTACTTGGACTACAAGCATCGTCTCGCCAAGGAGGTCGGTTCCTTCACCACAATGACGCTACTGGAGGTGTCCCATTGTAAACATCATGAGAAGCGAGCCCTGACACCGGAGCGAATTGCCAACCTCACCTACACCGATTATGTCGTCACGACCATACCTGCACTCGGAGAACACCTCATAGGTGTCCTGAATAGTGAGACAGGAGATCCTATACCCCGCTGGCAGGCGAGAGGGCTGAGCCGCTGGCTCAACCCAGAACCCGACAAGGAGGAAAAACCTTGAAGGAACTAGCTATACTAGCTCTGCAAGACCTTCAGGTATCCATACCCCCCCACTTCTTAAGAATCAGCGTCAAGAAAGAAAAGAAGCTCTGAGGAGACGGAAATAATGGTCTTGGTAAAAACGCCCATGCGGACCCCTAATATGGTTATCCACAAGGCCTACAAGACCGAGCTTCGCCCCAACAACAAACAGCGCAACCTCCTCCAGCAGCACGCTGGAGCCGCAAGGTTCACCTACAACTGGGGGCTCACTGAGAAGATTCAAGCCTACCAGAAGACCGGAAAATCCCCGGGCGCCATGGAGCTTCATAAAGAGCTAAACCAGCTCAAACCCACCCAGTTTCCTTGGATGTATGAAGTGTCCAAGTGTGCCCCCCAAGAAGCCCTCAGAGACTTGGACCAAGCCTTCAAGCACTTCTACCGCCGCCTAAAGACTGGTGAGAAACCCGGCTTCCCCCGCTACAAATCCCGCAAACGGGGCATCGGTTCCTTCCGACTCACCGGAATCATCCGTATTCACTCCGACCGGATCCAGTTGCCCCGGCTGGGTGTTCTCCGCTTGAAGGAGCGAGACTATCTGCCCAGTGGGCGCTCCTGGTGTCGAGTATTGTCGGCAACAGTGTCGGAGAAGGCAGGGCGCTGGTTTGTATCGGTGCTGGTGGAAGAACGCATCACAGTACCCGAAAATACCGGACCAAAGGCGGGGGCTGACTGGGGGCTGGAAACACTTCTGACAGTATCGGATGGAACCGAGTTCGAAAACCCCAGAGCCCTTTCACGATTTCATCGCAAGCTTCGCAGAGCCCAACGCAGCCTCTCCCGCAAGAAGCGGGGCAGCCGAAACCGGGCAAGGGCGCGGCTCAGGCTCCAGAGACTCCACGCCAGAATCACCAACATCCGCCAAGACGCCCTCCACAAGGCTTCATCCTGGTTGGCGAAAACCAAGTCAGCCACAATCATCGAAGACCTAGACGTGAAGCGCATGCTCAGGAACCACCAGCTCGCAGGAGCCATAGCAGATGCGGGGTTCGGTGAGTTCCACCGACAGCTAGAATACAAGACTCGATGGTATGGGTCCCGACTCCACCAAGCACCACGCATTTACCCTTCCACCAAGCGCTGTTCACGGTGCGGACACATAAAGAAGAAGCTACCCCTCTCCCAGCGTGTATACCGATGCGATGAATGTGGGTTAACGCTGGGACGAGACCTGAACTCAGCTCTTAACCTGTTATGGTTGTTGGTCGCCGCCAGTTGGGCGGAGACCCTAAACGCCTGGCTGAGGCGGGAGATTGCAGCCCCTCAGGGGGCAGTGCCCGCCCATGATGCAGGAACCAAACACCAACCCTGGCCCAGTGCCAGGATTGGATAAGATTTGGACAACGGTTTGTTTACCTACTACCAAGGGCTCTGCTCATTCCTCCGTTTCCATTTTGATACATTCAACCGGGCACTCATGGGCGCAGATACCGCAGCCCTTGCAGTAGTCGAGGTCAAAGGATAGGTCCGCTCCGTCCCATTTGATTGCGCCATCTGGGCAGAAAATCCAACAAATTAGGCACTTTGTGCATTTTTCGGTGTCTCGGATTGGTCGTCTGCTCCGCCAATCACCTGTCTTGTAATCTGATGCAGGCTTCCAAGCAACTGCAGCAGCAGGGATCTCCTTGTAACCGGGTTTTTGTTTAGCCATGTTTTTCCACCTGGTCAAATGCTTGCTTAATCAGAGTAACATTCTTTTCGCCAATTCGTTCACCGAATTGACGTTGTACTTCAGTGAACAGACTGTCGAGTGTTATGATCTTGGTAGCGCGAATCAACGCACCAAGCATCGCGGTATTCGAGATAGGTCTTCCTAGAACCTTCATTGCCAAGTCGGTTGCAGGAATGGTCCACACCTGTCCTTTAAAACCAAGTTGCTTGGTAATCGCTGCGCCATCTTCCCGTGTATTCACAAAGAGAAGAGTTTCCTTCGATACTCCGTCTATAATCGAGTCAGGGACTTGAAGAAGAAGTGAAGGGTCTAGTACTAACACATAATCTGGCTCATAGACCTTTGAGTGGAGTTCGATTTCGCCATCACTAATACGCGCAAAGGATTCAACAGGCGCGCCGCTCCGCTCCGGGCCAAAGAAGGGAAACGACTGAGCATACTTACCCTCAACAATAGCTGAACGCGCCAACAAAATCGACGCACTCCATGCGCCTTGACCACCCCTTCCGTGGAAGCGCAGTTCTAACAATTGTTTTGCCATATTTGTACACCAGCAATTTACTACTTGAAACACTTCAGGCTTTTAGGACTCTAAGTACTTCTTCAAGGGTTTATTAAGGTCACTCCCGTACATCTTACTCGAAATCTCTTTCTTTTGCTTTCTAACCTTGTTTTTCGGTTACATCTGGTGCTCAAAAACCGAAAGCTTTAGAAGTTTCAAGCGCCTTTGGTCAGTTCTATCAGAGATACCGAACAGAGCTGTGCCCGCGTTCGTATCTCTAATTGCTCAACATTGTTGGTGTCTCCCTTGACCTACTTGAAGTACCAGGATCGGTTTGAAGAAATCGAGGCTTTAGGAAATGTGAGCATGGGGCGTTTCATGCTTCGAGAAGTCTTGACAAAAATGGTTGGTACATGCCAACAATGTATGAGGGATAGGATGCGCTGCACGCTTCGCCCCCTCTGCCCAGACCGCATCTTTCTTAATATTCTCATAGCCTTAGGAGCAAATACCTCCGATTTACCCGCTTTTTGTTATCAGGTGCATATCCGGAATCTTAAGTCATATTTGCAGTCAGGGGCTACGAGGCTGCATCCTCTTGAGCCTCGGTATCCTCTGAGATATTTTCAGAGCCTCATTCGAAAGTCAGGCGAGTCTGAACTGAAACTAGAATCCTTTGCTGCGTTTCTTGAGAAAGAAACCGCTTCAAAGGTTCACTCCTACGCAATAGAAGATGTTTGGTATTTTGGTGTCGGCAAGGGCATATTCATTGTCAACCTAGAACACCAACTAGTGAGTTTGGATCCCGACGGCGATACTGTTCTACGCCCTGCCTTAGAACCTCTGATTACCTTCTTAGTCCAAATGCACGGGGTTAACGCCGAGATTCTAAAGGATATGGACGGTACTTGGTATCTCCGCTTCAAATGTCCTCCAATGCGCGCAGCTTTAATGGCAAAGGCAGTGAACCATCGTGTGGAGACAATGAAAGCAGATTGGGCTTATGTCAATGTACAGAGCACGAATCAAGAAACAAGGATACTGATTGGCCTCGACCCCGCTCCAAACAAAGTGACGAGACTAAGAACTTTACGTGAAACCATTCACCTTCTCGCCGATATTAAAAGAGACGCATCCTAAGACAACGCATCCATACATCCCTATACTGACTTATTAAAAGCAACTCACGCAGGGTCGCTAGATGGAGTTCAGTGTATCGTACCTTGCTTATCCTTTTACTCTTTGACGCGGTCAGCAAACCGCTTACTCCATTTGTCAATACCGCGTTTAGCGGATTTTTGTATCGATTTCGCTAAATCAAACATCAATGTCAAGACAAAATATAGAACAATACACACTGCTAATATCTGGAAATAGGGTTGCAGAGCTGTTATGGGAAAGGTAGCAGGACTGAGTGCCGGTTGTATCAAGATGAAGATAACTACCACGAAGCATATGTAGATGACATCCAATGGGATTCTACGAACAGTTGCCCGCTCCCTTGACTTCATTCCTGGTAACCGACTTACAAAAAAGTCGACTAGAGCGCTTGCAAATTTTGAAAATTGAATTATTGCCTCCACTCCAAAAAGGATAATGACAAGTAATACTCCGAGCTGTAATAGATTGTATCCAGATATTACAACAGGCACACTCGGAAGAAGAAAATCCATTTGTAGTAATGGATACATATCAAGTACCAAGAATATTGGTGTTACAAAGAAATAGAATAGGGCAAGTCCCACCGTGACAAGTACATTCAGAAAGAATTTTGGTAATGACTCAGCAATTTCGTGTGCAACGCTGTCTTTTTCCTCTTCTTCTGCTTGTTCTTCGGCTTCTATTTCCTCAGGGGTCTCTTCATCTCCGCTCATCACGATCACCTAGGTTGAAAATTGTTATATTGCGTGTAGGCTATTGTAAAGCAGGTCTAAAGCTATAAGCCTAGCTACTGTTTTACATCTGGTTAGCTAGTTTTTTCTTCCTCTTTGATTTTTCCTGAATCGAGATCGACAACGAGTTTTCGGAACCCAGATGCAGTAGGGATGTTTATGACCAACTCGTTTTCTAGTTGTTCTACTTCTACCCACCGAATCCATTTCCCGGTTTTTTCTTCATAGACATAGGTTTTGGCACCCTTCACGGTCTTTAGGAATTCTCTTAGCTCATGAGCAGAGCTGAATACGTACTCGCCTGAGGAGCTCACCGCCTTGAATGGTTTCAAGACCGAAATGTCTACCACGCATTCGACGCCACGTGCAGGATATGTTACATCATTTATAATGACGAGCTGGTTTCTTGAGGGGTACTCTATGGTGCAAGTCACCTGTAGTCTCCCCTCTTCACCAAAACCTGTCTTCCCCGCAAGGTTGCGGCAAACAGCGAGCAAGTGTGCTGCTTCTACACCCCCATAATAGAACCAAAGGTTTGCCGTGGTTTCGATGTCTGCCTCACGTTCACCCCATACCACTGTTACCCGTCCTCGTGGCTGGTCAAACCCTTCATCTAATAATTCTCGCAATGTTTTGAAAAAACTGGAGCTAGCTTCTCCTTCTGTTAACCGTATATGAACAGTGACAGACACGATTTTGCCCTTCGCTGCTTCGGCTCCGCGAACGAGTTCCCATGCTTTCTGCTCTGTCATGAACTGCCTCAACTTTGTTCTACCAAGAAACTTTTCCCTCATCTACGAAAAGCTCTGGTTTCAATGTTGCGGAGGGGTCTTGGTTTGAATCAAGTTACCTACTTTCACCCAAGGTAAACAATTTAAGCCGTAAAGAGAGGATGTTCTCAATTAAACATCTCCTTCTCATTTGTAGTGAGTGAATATTGGCATCAAGAATCGGCAGTCTAATAAGATTAGTTCGCGGCTTAGGGCGATCAGGTCGGGTAGCTCTACTTATAGACGGCCCTAACGTTCTCCGGCGACAATTTGAAGTACGACTTGATGACCTAAAAGATATAATTGAGGACCTAGGGAAGATTGGCGTCGCAAAGGTCTACTTGGATGAGCATGCTTCCCGGAAACTTCTCGAAGCCATATCAAATAGCGGCTTCACCTCTGTTGTCACTCCACATGATGTGCATCTCTGCATGGTCATTGATGCAATGGACCTTATCCTTGGGTCTACGACCAATTTATTAGCAGTTTTCAGCCGCCACGCACGAACTGCCCCAATACTTCGACGCGCTCGAGAACATGGCATCAACACACTAGCCATCGGATTTGAACCCGGATTTAGTGTGGCGGTTCAAAATGCTGCAGATAATGTCCTCCGGCTTGATATGCCTATTCCACCACAAATTGCGAAATTGAAAGACAGAAAAGGGAAACAGAAAGGGAAAGAGGAGCAAGTTGAGGAGATAGCATAGCCTCCTCAGCTGTCTTTGAAGAGCGAAGCTAGTGAAACAGTTTACATGTGCTCTCGGATTTGCTCCTTTGTTAAGCTTCTAAACTCGCGTTTATCTGTCTCGACAACTGAAATCTCCATAGCTGTCTCGTCCAGCTTATCCTCCACGACATGGCGTAGTGTATCGATGCAGAGTTTCACGGCATCAGGGAAAAGCTTGATCTCTGGTTTGTACTGCTTTGATAGATACTCACGGGCAGCCTCTGAATTAAAGCCAATCGCTGTGGCACGCCAGCTCCAATAGGAGCCAGAGGGATCTGTAGTGAAAATCTGAGGGCCTTGAGCGTCGGCACCTGCAATGAGTAATGCTACGCCAAATGGTCGAATCCCACCAATCTGTGTGTAATTCTGCTTGAGGTCGCATACCTTTTTGGTAAGAACCTCAACATCGATAGGCTCACCGTATGTTATTCGATTTATCTGGCTCTGAACTCGTGCGAAATCAACTAAAACTCTAGCATCAGCGTGAAGCCCAGCAATAGCTGCCCCGATGTGTTTATCAATTATGTAAATTTTCTGAATCTGTTCAAGATCCATAAGCGGGGAGGTTGCTTCCTTGTGGACGATGAGAGCCACACCATCAGTAGCCTTGACGCCAATGGCTGTCTTCCCGCGGCGCACCGCCTCTAACGCGTATTCGAGGGTGTGGGGAGCCCCACACACCCTATTCGACTTGGTAGAGTCTGCCTTCCGGTGAGAAGATTGTTATTGCGCGGTCGTATGCTACACTTCTTTCCATCATGTTTTTCTCAACCCCGAGTTCTTCCACGTTCAACTCGCCCAATTATAAAAGTTTGCCTGTGTAGCTACTATGCAAACGGAAGGCTTATACAATGATTAACTGTAGCCTCCACACAACTGATGTGGTTGATTATGACGAGAATACCAGTCATCATAATGGGGGCTGCTGGTAGAGACTACCACAACTTCAACGTCTTTTTCAGAGACAACAAGTTATACAACGTGGTCGCCTTCACCGCGACCCAAATCCCCGGAATAGAAGGGCGGGTTTACCCACCAGAATTGTCTGGCAAGTTGTACCCAAAGGGCATCCCCATATTGCCCGAAGAAAAACTAACAGAGCTGATAAAGAAGCACAAAGTTGAACAAGTCATCTTGGCTTACAGCGACCTATCGCACAACTATGTAATGCACAAGGCGTCTCAGGTTCATGCAGCAGGTGCTGACTTCAGGCTCATGGGTCCTGGCACAACGATGCTTAAGAGTAAAAAGCCTGTAATTTCTATCTGCGCCGTACGTACTGGCTGTGGAAAGAGCCAAACTAGCCGCCGTGTGGTCCAAATCCTTAGAGACAAAGGGCTAAAGGTCGTCGTGATACGGCATCCGATGCCTTACGGGAATCTAGCAGAGCAAGCCTGTCAGCGTTTCGAGACAATCGAGGATTTGAAACGACACAAGACGACGATAGAAGAAATGGAAGAATACGAGCCTCACATTGACCGAGGCGCAATCCTTTACGCGGGTGTTGACTATGGTAAAATCCTTGAGGAGGCGGAAAAGGAAGCAGATGTGATACTATGGGATGGCGGCAACAACGACTTCCCATTCTATCATTCAGACTTGCTTATAGTAATTGCAGACCCTCACCGACCAGGTCACGAGGTGTCTTACCATCCTGGTGAAACCAACCTTCGCATGGCTGATGTAGTGGTTATCAACAAGATAGCTACCGCAAATCCAGATGATGTTGACCAAGTTCGTGACAACATCGCTCGAGTGAACCCGAACGCAATTGTGGTTGATGCCGTTTCTCCATTATTCGTTGAAGATCCCAGCGTGATTCGTGGAAAACGCGTGCTAGTTGTTGAAGACGGACCAACACTCACACACGGTGGTATGCAATATGGTGCGGGCTGGCTGGCTGCTAGGAAATTTGGTGCTAGTGAAATTGTAGACCCGCGAGGTGCTGCTGTAGGTAGCATTCGAGAAACATTCGAGAAGTACTCTCACTTAACTGACATACTGCCTGCAATGGGGTATGGCGAAGCACAGGTTCGAGACTTAGAGAAAACCATCAATGCAGTCGATTGTGATGTGGTTGTGATTGG
>JABXGV010000249.1 GCA_016550485.1 archaeon | reverse complement strand
TTCCGGCGGTGGATTTCACAGATGTTACTGAGGGTAACAGCGTATTGTTGTTTGTCTCCGCCTTCTCGTATTGCCAGACACCGTTGATAATAGTCTAAAGCTTGATCCCACTCGCCCTTGAGGCTGTAGACGACGCCTAGGTTGTTGAGTGCGGAGGCAATTCTCTGGGTGTCACCGAGGTCCTCGAAGATTTCTAAATACTGCTGGAAATAGTGACCTGCTTGGTCGAAGTCACCTTTCTGTGTAGCTATCGCGCCTTTGAAATGGAGGAATTTGACGGTTCGTCGAGCGATGGCTTCTTGTTGATCAGATTTTGTTGATGGGATAACCTGACTGGTGGTTGGAGGAGGTGATTCCGGCTGGCTTCGCTTACTCCGGCTGAGAATTCGGCGAAGTCGGGCGCGGAGGCCACTTCTTGCTTTGGGTGTGGGTTCAGGGGCGCTAATGAGGGTATGGAGCATTTGTTCCCCCTGGGTAATTGAGTCAGCGATTTCGTCATACCGTCCCAATCTCACCAAGACATCTGTCTTCGCTATGAGTGCATCGACCGCAAGCAAAGGTCTGTCTTGTTCTTGGCATTCACAGAAGACCTCCTCGGCGAGGGACAGGGACTCATCAAAATTTCCTTGCCGCCGTAGAATATTGCTCTTAAGTAATGTGTAGGAAATCCTCTCGGTGGGAGTGAGCGTGGATTGTTGGATGCAACTCTCGACAGCACTTAGGGCTTCATCGAATTTGCCCTCAGATATGAGTTGCTCTATCTGAGCACGGGTTCCGTTTGTTTCATCAGGCAAGGTTAATCCCCGCTGGAACTCTCCTGCTGTAGGTGTTTAATAACTTCAGCACAGGCTTTCGATATAAATTGTGTGATTATGAAAGAATTGTTGAGAAATGAGTTGAGCGCATCTACGGTCGCTGAACCTGAAACCATGAGACAACGGCTTCCACCGTAGCGTTGTATGCTGCAGGGTCGGAGAGGTTGTGGTCGGCACCTTCAACGATGACTAGCTCCTTGGGGTCCTTGGCGGCCTCGAAGAATCTCCGTACGCCCGCAATGTCAATGCCCTTATCAGCGTCACCTGTCGTGATGAACAGGGGGCGAGGCGCTATGCTATCGATTTCATTGAAGGGATTAAGCTGAACAGATTCCTCGACTAGTTGCTCAAGTATCCTTGCACGGGTTTGAGGATCGTCCATCCCGTGAATCTGACCGAGTTGGAGCTGTTCTACCCCCTGGGAAAAGATGGGTGACCGGACAAAGGCTGCAGTGTCGTAGACCGGAGCTCGTAAGCAGACTGCGTTAATCCGCTTGTCTTGAGCGGCAGCTAGCACTGCAACAGCGCCGCCAAAGCTAGCCCCATACACGCCTACCCAGCCTTCGGTTGTCAGCGAGGATTCCTGGAGATGGGTCACAGCGTTCCGTGCATCCTCGACTTCACTAGAGAGGCTGAAAAAGCCCTCGCTTCTTCTGAAGCCCCGGAAGTCGAAGGTGAGTACCGCAAACCCCGCGAGGGCCAACTGCCAGGCAATGCCGTGCACCTGATCTGGTGATCCAGGTAGTCCGTGAAACTTGCAGATTCCTGGGAACGGACCTGTGCCCGGGGGCATGACAAAGTTGCCTCTGACGAGCTCTCCACTAGACCAGAATGTGGTGGGGATAACGCGCGGCTCCTCCATAGTTCCACAGCCTCCTATCGCACTGAGCTAGAAAAGCCAATGATGGTACTGCATTTTTTGCAAATGTAGACGTAATGGCTGGGTCCATCCTCTAAATTTGTAGTCGATAATATCTTCTTTTTGTAGAAATTTTCCGCATACGGGGCATTTACCTACTGCTGGCATTCTCACACCTTCCTTCTTGGTGACATCGCGTCATCGAGTATGCCACCGTAGCGTTCACGGTAGCGTTCTTTGATGGTCGTGCATGGAAAGCACCACCATCCCTGTCGTTTGTAGCAGAACTTGCAGATTCCGGCTCCTCTGCCGCCTTTCTGCACGGCTTCCTCGTGCCTTTCTTCGCAGAGCGCACGGACCTGCTCATATAGCTCTTGAGGATATTTCGCTTCGAATTCCTTCCACTTCACTAGTTCACCCCGGTGCAGCCTAGGAGAATTCGAGTATTAAAGCTGTATTATGTAAGTGTTTATTATTTGGTGGGGGCTTCTACAAGATGCATACTAGACCGCGAATACAAGCCTGTAAGTGGCTAGTATGACATAGGCAACTGCTGCAACCGCGATAATAGCGATTACGATTTTTTCTTGTCGCGGGAAGTACTGAAATGAGCGGGGGCCCTTGTTGTACATGTCATAGTGCCCGGCTAGGGCGAAGGGATAACCCACGAAGAGAAGCATGGCAAAGCCGAAGACGAGCTGGGAAAGCTCGACGCTAATCAGGCCCAGGATAGGGAGGATGAAGATGCCCAGTGCGGTGATCATCATCGAAATCAGGTTCACGATGTCTGCAGGGGGCAGCCAGGTTGCGACTGCTTCGTCCACTTCCGCTTCTCGTGAGATACGCCAGCCAAAGGAGGAGATCTGGAATCCGATGAGGACACCTGCCGCAGTCCAAAGCTGTAAGGGTTCGAGACTCATTGTTTTCCCCGATAAACGTTGATTAGGGATGTGTTGTTGATACATCATCCCTTTAATACTTCTTAACCTAATACACTTCGTTTAGGGCGTGTATACAGATGGCACCCAGCAGGGTTGAGAAAGAGCCTTCCATTCT
>JABXGV010000248.1 GCA_016550485.1 archaeon | reverse complement strand
TTTCCCAAGAGGAGCTGTATTCGATGACAACTGAAGGGTTGTACATCATCGTCTTCAAAGAAGATTTAGAGCTAGTTCTCAGACGAGCGCGGGAACGCATGGAAGGCGCCGTTCCACCGCCGCCCCTCCAATTTAGAAGCCGCTGTAAGGATGGCACGCTACGTTGGGTAGAAGGCACGTCGAGGCGCATAGAATATCAAGGGAGACCCGCCCTGCAGGTTGCACTGATAGATATCACGGAAAGGAAAGAAGCGGAAAAATCGCTAATAGAAAGTGAAGAGAAATACCGCACTCTTTTCGAAACAATGGCACAGGGTGTTGTCTACCAAAACCGTCAGGGTGAAATCACTTCAGCTAATCCTGCTGCTGAGCGGATTCTCGGGTTGTCCCTAGACCAGATGCAGGGCAGAACCTCCGTTGACTCCCGATGGCGGTCCATCCACGAAGACGGCTCAGATTTCCCAGGTGAAACCCACCCAGCGATGGTTGCCTTAAAGACCGGCGAAGAAGTGCATGATGTAATAATGGGGGTCTACAATCCCACTGAAGACATAACACGGTGGATTAATATTAATGCGGTTCCCCAATTCAGAAATGGAGAAGCTCAGCCGTACCAGGTCTATACCACCTTTGACGACATTACTGAGCAAAAACGGGCACAGGAGGCGCTACAGGAGTCAGAAAGGAAGTACCGGTCTTTTATTGAGAACTTTCCAGGTATCGCGTACCGCGCACACCTTGAAGGGACACCTTTATTCTTTCAGGGTGCTGTCGAACCCATCACCGGGTATACTGAAGATGACTTTGTGTCAGGTCGCATAACTTGGATGCAGGTCATTCACCCAGAGGATTGGAGCCAAATTCAGACAGGGTGGGAGGAGCTAGGGACCGTACCGGGAGCAGCGACCGAACGCGAGTACCGTATCATCCACCGAGAAGGGCACATCCGTTGGATGCATGAAAGAATACGAAACCTCATTGATGAAACAGGAAAAGTCATCCTAGTGGAGGGGGTCCTCCTCGACATCACGGAACGCAAACTAATTGATACAGCACTACAACGAGAACGGGACCGGGCGCAGCAGTATCTTGATGTGGTAGGAGTAATCCTTGTGGCATTGGACAAGGAAGAAAGAGTGATTCTCATTAACCGAAAAGGATGCGAGCTACTTGGTGTTTCTGAAGAGGAGGCACTGGGTAGAAACTGGTTTGATACCTTCCTCCCTGAACGGTTTCGTCTTGAGGTTAAACAGGTGTACACTCAACTGATGAGTGGTGAAGCTGTGCCTGTGGAGTACTTTGAGAATCCGATTCTTACTCATCAGGGTGAAGAGAGGCTCATCGCGTGGCGCAATGTCATCCTTCGCGACGAGGAAGGGAAGATACTTGGTTCCTTGAGTTCTGGTGAAGACATTACCGAGCGTAGACAGATGGAGCAAGCGCTTCTAGATTCGGAAGAAAGGTTGCGGGCTGTCACCGAGCACTCCCCTGATCAAATCATCTTATTGGACCAGAAGTTCCGAATCCTCTTTATCAATCGAATTCTGGAAAATTATACAATGGGAGAAGTGTTGGGCAAGTCGGTTCTTGATTTCATCTCACCAGCTTTTCGGCAAACCGCATCTAACTGCTATCAACGCGTCTGGGTCACCGGCAAACCCCAAACCTTCTACAGCGAGAACCCCCAGGGAGATGGAACGGTTCAAGTCTTTGAGGTGCGAGTTTCACCAATTCTCGAATCTGGTCAGGTGGTTGCCCTTGTGTCAAATTCGACAGACATCACCGCCCGACGGGCAACTGAGGAGCAACTTCGAGAATCCGAAGCTAAATACCGGTCCTTTGTGGAGAACTTTCTAGGGATTGCGTACCGGTCTGGCCCTGATTATTCGATTGAATTCTTTCACGGCGCGGTCGAGTCGATTACTGGCTACTCCGAGGAGGATTTTGTATCGGGGCGGTTGCATTGGAACCAAGTTATCCATCCTAAAGATTGGACTCGTTTGCAGAAGGATTTTGATCGTATGGGTGAGGTGCCCGGTGCTATTGGCGAACTCGAATATCGTATAATCCGAAAGGATGGCAGTATCCGATGGCTCCACGATAACATGCGAGGCCTCTACAGTGAGGACTACAAAGTAACAGCAATTGAAGGTGTCTTAATCGATATAACAGAACGTAAAGAAGCCGAAGGCCTAGCCTTTGAAGCCCGCGCCAGAGCAGAGTTCTTCAACGATCTAATGGTGCATGACCTCACCAACATTCACCAGGCGATAATGTCGCTTCTAGAATTGGTGCTCTTGGATTCGGCTATACCTAGTCAGGCTAGAGAGTTTGTCCAGACAGCTCTTGCGCAGCTCGCCCGAAGCTCCGACCTTATCTCTAAGGTGAAGAAATTCTCCCTCATAGACACAGCACCAGTCACACTCGAGCAGCGCGACATTTCTGAACCCCTTTTCGCTGCGGCAGATGCGATTCGGGATAGTTACCCCCAGCGGAAGTTACACATTAAAACGCTCATCGCCGCGGGGAGATACCTCGCCAAAGCTGATGAATTCCTCTACGACCTGTTCTTCAATCTCCTGCATAACGCCATGCGATATGACCGGCGAAACGAGGTCCACATAGACATCCTTGCAGAACTAGAAGGGGAATTCCTAAAAATCAAGATTCAAGACCGGGGACCCGGAATTGCAGACGCCGACAAAGAGACCATCTTTACCCGCCTGTCTTCCAGAGAGCGGGGGAAGCGAGGCGTGCGTGGAAGAGGGATTGGGCTCACCCTAGTTCAGCGGATTGCCACTCGATACTCCGGCAAAATCTGGGTTGAGGACCGGGTGCCAGGCGACCATAGCCAGGGCGCTAGCTTTGTCATCTTATTGCAAAGGGGGGATACCCAGTAGCAACTCTGTTCATTGTAGAGGACGAAGAACTACTCCATCAAATCTACCAGACAATTCTCGCCCAGGGCGGGCACCGCGTAGTGGGGGTAGCCTTCAACGGGGCAGAGGCGATCGAGAAGGTACACAAGCTTGAGCCTAAACCCGACATCATCATCATGGACCACCGGATGCCAGTCATGGACGGGCTCACCGCAACAAAGGAGCTGAAACACAAACTCCATAGTTGCAGGATTATCTTCATCAGCGCCGACGAGACAGTGAAAGAGGCGTCCCTAGCGGCAGGTGCTGCCCTCTTCATCGTTAAACCAGTCGGGATCGCAGAACTACTCAAAGCAGTAAATTCACTCGTCAAGTAGACTGGAAAGCCGACAGGAATTCGACACAAAAAGCTACAGCCTCTACGCTAAGACCACTAATTACAATTGAGTGGACCTACTAATTCTACTCAAGCGCCTGTTCCACTAGCTGGACAAGGTCTACCAGTTTCAGTTTTGATCCAGACTTCTCAATCGCTAGTTGGAGTGATGTTTCACAGAAGGGACACGCTGAGACTAGGGTGTTGGCTCCGGTGGCTTCAGCTTCCTTGACGCGCTCGATGGAGGTGTCCATCGTCCAGTCAGGGAATTGAGCACGGGCTCCACCACCTGCACCGCAGCACCAGCTGTGCTCCCGGTTCCGAGGCATCTCAATAAAGTTGTCACCAAGAAGCGCTCGGAGCACCTTGCGGGGCACTTCAAACCATTCAGCACGCTTCCGCTTGCTCTTGATTAGATGTCCAACATGGCGACCATAATGACAAGGATCGTGGTAGGTGGCAACCATCCCTTTCAGGGGTTTGAGTTTTGCTTTCCCTGCGTCCAGTAGCTCAGCAATGTAGTTGACACTGTGCTTGACCTCAAAGGGGAGTGGCCCGTAATACTTGGGCCAGTCCCGCATCATTGTGCGGAAGCATCCCGCGCAGGATGACACCACAACCTTGGCGCCTGCGGCCTTGAAGAGCTCCACGTTGTGACTGACGAACCCAGGAACAAGGTCAACTTTCCCTACACGGATGAGCGGCGAACAACAACACCACTCGTCTTCTTTCACCGTCACATCCGCGCCAAGCTTCTCCATGACCCGTAACGTTGATATCGCGAGTTCCTGCAAACGATAGCTTGCCGTGCAGCCAACAAAGTAGATAACTTCGGCCTTCTCCTTGAGCTTGAACTCTGCAGGAACCCACGCTGTCCGCTCGGCATGTGGCTCGTTGTAGGGGTTCCGCTTCAGCTCAGCAGCCTTTGAGTACCCCCTCTGCTTATCTAGGGGCCCCAGTCCAGCTTTTACTGCTTCTGCTCGCATGGCTTCAATGATATCTACTGTTGGAATCTCATTCTCGCATTGGGCTTCGCAGTTACCACAGGTGCTGCAGCGAAAGAGCATATCCAAGGCTTCTTCGCCCAGCGTGTATTCGCCATTAATTACTTGGCGGGCGAGCCACAGCTTGGCGCCGCCGCCATAGGCCTCCCATTCCATCGCGCTCCAGGCGGGACAGCCATCGTAGAAGCCCCCGCTCGGGTTGTCCGCGTCGGCGATACTGCACGCCTTGCAGTGAATGCAACGAGCAACCTCTAGAGCGAAATCTTTGAGTTCAGTTTTACTGTGATCAGCTTCGGTCATTCAGTTTTCCTCCAAATTTCAATCGTATTACTCCTTTTACCGTTTGCTAATTTTCTATTAACGCTCCTTTGTGTTCCGATTAGTCAACGTCAAGCCGACCCGGGTGCATAATCCGGTTCGGATCCCACAGGTCTTTGAGCTCCTTCAACATCTTAACGTATTCTGGCATCAATGGACGCATCGCCGGCCAGTGGATAAAGGCGTTCGGGCGATAGTTCATCCACCCCTTCTTATGGAAGATTTTAGTGGTCTCCCTGTCCCACGCCTCAGCCTGCTCATACCCAGCCTCGGTCCGACTGTCGAAACACACGATTGGCATGCCAATGCACTGGCGACCCTGCTCGATACCCGCAACCCAGATGACAGGTGGAAGCTCATGCTTCACCATAGTTTCCTCGCAGATACGACAGAACTCCGCCGTGTCCGCGAAGGGAAGATACCACGTGATGAACACAAACCCAGCACGGTGCATCGAATAGGGAACCGCAATCAGGTTAGGCTTCTTCAAGCGCCCAGCCTTCGCAGCAGGATGAAGCTCCCACGGCTTGATATCCTTCCCCAGCTTCTGAAGCTTCTCCCCCTCCTGGCGAATAATGTCATGCTGGCTTTCCAGCTCCTTCTCAGTATGAGCCCAAAGCTCAAAATTCATCATGAATGCAGGAATGTAGTACATCTTCTCCCGCCACTCTTCAAGGGTCGTGGGAACCTCGCGTTCATCCTTCCGGCTCGGAACCAGCCAAAAATTCCCGCCTTGAACCATCACGCC
>JABXGV010000247.1 GCA_016550485.1 archaeon | reverse complement strand
AGAACCAGATAGTAAAACGTGAACTAGTAGAGGCACAGGCATCAAGCTAGGATGCAAAGGACGAGAAGAAGAAGGGACTGAGCCTTTCTTGCAGCTCGGTCAAGCGGTATTGGACTAGGAGTCTTGTGACGGTAGAGAATAACTTGAGCACATTATCGCCAGTCTTGGCTGACGTTTCAATCAATTCGTTGAATACAAGGTGTGCGTATCTTTTTACTCCCTCGTCTCTCTCGATGGTTCGCTGGGGCTCTAAATCAATTTTGTTACTAACCAGTATCAAAGGCACCTGTTCCATAGTGGGGACTACTCGCTGAAATGCCTGTAGCCAGCCATCAACGTTCACAAAGGATTCCCTGTCTGTCACAGAATAAACCACAACTGCAGCATCTGTGCCAAGGAAGTAAAGCTTACGTATCGAGTCAAAGCGCGGTTGTCCCGCAAGATCCCAGATTATTAACCGAATTAAAACATCAGAAACTTGAATCTCAGCAACATTAAGTTGACACCCAAGAGTTTGTAGATATTCCGCCTGAAAGGTCTTGGTGGTGTACCGGGTGATTAAACTGGTTTTACCTACCGCGGGATCCCCCAGGAATACAATCTTGAATGTGTGTTCATTCTCGTCCAATACGATACCTCTTCAAACAGTCAGATTTGATAATGATTTATCTCCGAAACTGATTTAATAGTTATTGAGGGCGAATTAAATGGTCTATTTTATCGAAATATTCACAAATTGGCTTCTTTGATACCACTTCGTACAGTCTTTGTCGCGTGTGTGTTCTATTGCGAACAGCACAAAATAATATTTATTGCATTACGAAAAACTCAGAGTTATTCATTCTTGACTAAGAAAAGTTCCAAACACTTAAATAAACTCAGGAGCAAGATAGGAGAAGAGGATGCGTTGCGGCAGATCCTCTCAGTTCCGGGGAAGAAAGACCTTGATCGAATTGGTGCTCATAACCAGCAAAACGAGCGGATTACCCTTAGTTTACCGCCAGTACACTCGAGGGCATATGACTGACGATCTCGTACTCCTCGCCGGTCTAATCTCTGCACTCAACCAATTCGCACAGCAATTAAACAACACCCTCAATATGCACAAACTCCAACTCAATCAATCGGAAAACACCGAGAGCTCTCCACAATACGAAGTGATATTTGATCATGGAGAAAACATCATGGCAACAGTGTTTGCAAGTGTTACATCTTCTGCAGAGGAAGGTGTTAACCCACTTTCTGTGGCACAGAAGATTAGAGAGGAATTTGAGAATTGGCATGGAACAGGCCCCCAAGTGGCCCAGTTCAAGGCTTATGCTCATTTCACACAGATTATTGACCAGATTGTCGGCGCGAAACCCATAGAAGACCTAGAAATTGACCCCCTCTTCCAGAAACTACTAGAAGGCAAAGTGCGACCCGATGTGCTAGTTGACAGGATAATTCAACAATTCGCTGAATTCTACCCTGGAAATGTACAACCGAATCCTGAACTTCAGAAGCCGGTAGCCGCTGATTGAACAAGGAAGCGTTTGTAACATGTCAAAGGCAAATAAAATCACCGCAATTCTGCGGGAGCTAGAACAAAACTGTGAAGTTAATGGCAGTGCCCTTGTGAGCACTAAGGGTCAAATGATGGCTGCAGCTCTACACTCGGATGTAGACGCAAAAGCTGTGTCCGCGATGACTGCGGCATTGCTCTCAATCGGTACCCGGGTAGGTACCGTACTGAATACCGGGGCCACGACTGGAATCTTGGTGAGCGGGGAAAACAGCATGATTGTGCTAAGGCGCACCAAGAACGCAGTCTTAATGGCTCTGGCACCAGCGGATGCGAAGCTCGGCCTAATCGACTTTGAAGTCGACAGTGCCATCAGCAAAATAGAGGAAATCCTCTAGCCTCTATCTTACGATCTCTCTACCAAGAAAAACACCAAAAAGGTCTCATTGGTATTGAAGAAGTGGGGAGGACTACCATAACAGGCTTCTCTGCTTCTTTTCTATCAAGAGAATGGAAACGCACAGGGGATTTAACAATGAAGAACGAGGAGATGTGTCCTGCAAGAACGGAGACACAACTAGTATGTGAAAGTGGTTTGGTTAAAGGTGAATGATTGTGGAATTGAGGCCTTACGATTATAAAATCTATGTAACCGGACCTTTCCAGTCTGGGAAAACTACCTTTATCCACACTTTGGACCCAAACACTGTGTCGGTGGAGAGGCCTCTCAGCGAGCCATACAGGGGTGAAATGGGGTCAACAACGACCGCTTTTGATTTAGGGCGTGTTGTATGGGCATACAAGAACCCAGGTGCTACAGGTCTTCTCATGCCAGCCAAGGAATATCAAGAAGAAAAAGACCAATACGACGGCTGGATCATCCATCGTGTCGAAGTGCGCGGTGCCCCTGGTCAGCTACACTTCCGGACTATCCGGGAAGTGATGATGGTCAACGCACATGGGGTTCTAATGTTAGTAGATGCGTCTGATCCTGGTAAGATAGGCGAGGCCTGCGCTATTTTAGCGGAAACAAAGGACAAGTTAGGGGGTATCCCGCTAACAGTACTTGCTAACAAGCAAGACCGGCAAGATGCGGCTGACCCAGAAGCAGTGGCAGAATGGCTTGGGGTAGAGAAGGTCCATGGAATGACTGGTAAGGATATTGTCTCAGCCTCGGATGTGATGATAAGACTACTCCTAGAAGTTGTAGGCGCAAGACCGCGAAGCGGTGAGTCCTCCTCCGCCCAAGATGAAGCAGTGACCTATACTGCTCATTTGGAATAAGGAGCGTGTTGCCCTTAAAGAAGGAAGTAATCACATGAACGAGACAATTATAGAAAGTCCTCTTTCAGGTCCTATCGGCGAGATGCTGCTCGAGTTCGAACTCAAGGTTCCGGTTTGGGGCTTAACCGTTTCAACGCTCGACGGGTATATCATCGCTCATCGAATCTTTTACGATAAGATGCAAACCGATATCGAGACAGTGATCAGCTCCATGTCAGCTAGCCTGATTGCCATCAGCGAAGACTTCATTCGCTTTGTTCATTCATCAAAGACTTTCAAACAGGTGGTTATCGACGCAGAGGACCAAGACAAAGCCCTCTCTTTCTCTGTGCTTCTTAAACACCTCACACACAATGTCTTACTAACGTGTATCTTCCCTAACACAACCGAGTTAGGTCTGTTATTATACGAGGTCGGTGGGCTCGCAAATAAAATAAGAGAATTAGTGGAGAAACAGTCGGGTAAGATTCATCCTGAAAGCCTAACGTAAAAAGGAGGTCCAAGAAATGGTTGCAGATGGTAAAAGTAAAGCCGAACGGATTGATAGGATTCTTAGCCAGCTTATGGCAAATGGGTACTCCTTGAATGGGTGCGTAGTAATCAATGAACGTGGGCTGGTTGTCGCTCACAAATCACAAGTAGCTCTCTCTGGTGCAATGTTAGCAGCGATGGTGGCATTGGCATCGAAAACCGCTTTCCGGATTAACGAAAATCTAGCCTTGGGGAATTTCGAAGCCGTGTCTATAACCTCCAGCGACGGGTTCCTTTCGGTTTGCGACTTTCCTGTCGGTGAGAAGGTTTTCCGGATTGGTGCCATCACTGCTTCACGCTACAAGCGCCGATACTTCCGAAAAAGGAGGCTTGAACCCTCCATTCTTGAAAAGGATCTTAGAACTGCAGCCCTTCAAATCCGTGAAGTTCTCAAATCTTAGAAACAAAATAACTGAAAGGTAGAGCTGATGTTACTTGAGTGCACGTATTAGAAAACTGGAGGCAATCCTCGAGAAGTTACTAGAGGCCTGTGAAGTAGAAAGCTCTGCGGTAGTCAGCAGCAAAGGACGAGTCATGGCAGCCATACTTGGGGAAGGTGTAAACGAAGGGGCGGTTTCCAGTATGGCTGCAGCAATGCTTTCAATTGGTGAACGAGTAGGCAGCGTACTCGGTACAGGAAAAACGCAGTCACTGGATATTGATTGTTCTGAGGGAATAGTATTACTAAGAGCACTACCCGATAATGTCCTCATAGTCACCGCCCCGGCTGATGCAAAGCTAGGTTTAATCGACCATGAGCTAAACCAGGCGGTCCAGGAAATCATGCAAATTCTCTAGCTTTACTAATTCGAATACCTAGGAAGTTTAGCGTCACGCTATTGAGATGGCAGAGGTCAAAACCTGAAACACAAACAGTTGTTCAACTACGGTTTCCTCTGACTTTAGTTAACCGCAAGTCCATGCTTCAGATTACAAGATAAGAGTCTTGCATGTCTCGCTCGAGTTTAATTAGCCTAATGAATAGACTTAAGCTTGGAGCTATCAAGTGTCAAGCTAGAAGGCTAGTAAATAATGGCAATGGAGCCTATCTTCCATGACAGTATTTGTGGATGACGCAGGGTGGGGTGACCCTGTAGGTGGGGTCATCATAGGAATATACCGAGTAGAAACAGAGGAATATCTATCTCGGGAAATAGAGGTTACTCACTTTCAGCCACCGAATTTCACTCAGCGAACATATCTGAATCGAGGGTTAGAGCTTGTTTTAGAAGGGTTTCGCTGCCTCTTTGTACAGAAGGACGAACCAATTCATGTGTGCCGAGGAGTCGTGTTGGATGGTGTGCGGGAAGGGCTAACCCACCGAGGTTACGAAGTGATTCCTACCAAGATTGAAGGGCGTCTTCAGGAGCTTGTAGAAGCAAGCCTTGTTGAATCATTAGCCCGTTTAGGGCTCCCCAATATTCCAACCGTAAGCGGCAAGGAACGATTCTTTCGACAACTTGAGTGGATACAAGAGGATCTTCGACGGCGCGAACGTTTTGCTAAGACTGGTTGGAAGAATTGGCCCACAAAACTGCGTCATTGGAAACCAAAATGGCGTCAAAGAAACCGAGGCCCCACAACACCACCGGTTATTATCAAGCTAGGTGGTAGTGTTGTAACTGATAAAACAAAACCCTCTACTGCCCGTCTAGACACTATCGAGCTGCTGGTTAAGGAAATCTCTGCTGTAAAGGCACATCCAATAATACTCGTTCATGGTGGTGGGTCCTTCGGACACTTTCTCGCGGAGAAATATGAATTACATCAAGGTGGACGTTCTAAGAGAAAGAAACTTGGGGTCACGCAAACCATCCATGAAATGACGAGGTTGGGACAGATTATTCTTGCCGCCTTCCAAAAGGCAAACCGTCCTGCTGTATCAATCCACTCATCATCAATTATTGTCTCCCTGAGAGGCAGAATCGCACACATGGATTTAGAGGCACTCAGATTCTTTCTCAATGGAAATTTCATCCCAATCCTTTCAGGTGACGTAACAGCCGACAGTGTAACTGGTTTCACCATTGTGAGTGGAGATCAGATTGTAATGTATCTTGCCCGTCTACTTGAGGCTCCGCTCGTCATCTTCGCCTCAGATGTCGATGGCCTCTACACAGCCGACCCCAAACTTGACCCTTCAGCCCAGCGAATTCCTCTAATCACCCCAGAAACAATGGAGGAGGTTTTAGAGAAGGTAGCGATGGGTGCAGCAGCAGATGCCGCAGATGTTACTGAGGGGATGCGGGGAAAAATCACTGAAATCTTCAAGGGTCTTCCCGAGTCTGGTGAAGCCATTGTGTGTGATCTCCGTCAACCAGGCACGCTTGCCCGAATACTAGCTGGTAAAGAAGTACCCAGCACAAGGCTTCGCCAAAAATCTGCCCGTTAAGCCATACATTGCGCAGCCTCACCTCATAAATGGGGACTGGGTATCTTTCAAGCCACAGGGAGGAAGCTGAGTATAATCATCAACAGGCCTAGTATTACAAACGCAACTCCCATAATTGTACCAGCTATTCTTTCGTCAACCCTATTGGCTACCCTTGAACAGAGGACGCCACTAACTATAGCACCGACCCCAATTATCAAGCCTAGAAATAAGTCAATATTACCTTGCAGTGCAAAGACAGCAGAACCAGAAAGGGTCGTTATAGCCATAATGAAAAGACTTGTACCTACGGCCTTCTGAACTGGCAAACCATATACGACGAGTAGGATTAGCAGTACAATACCACCCCCACCTAAACCAAGCAGTCCTGCAAGCAATCCTACAATGAATCCTAATACGCCAGTTATTACAAGTCGCCGCCTCCTTGATTCTATCCTAACCTCTCCTTCAAGCCGATGGGCTAAGGCTTTTCGTTTCTTTATGCCCCTTCTGTAAACTAAGAGTAAACCAATCAGAAATAAGCCAATACCAAATGCCAGAGCAAGCCAGGTGGAAGGTGCACCGCCTGCAATGAATGCTCCAACTATTGCTCCCAGCGCAGAGCCAAGGGCGATTAAACTTCTCCCATCCCCCAAGTCGACATTACCGTGGCGACCATAGACCGCAGTGGCAGCAAAGGACCCTAGACAAGTGACCATTAAACTAATCCCCGTGGCTAATTGGAACTGTTCGCTTGGAATAAATGCCAGTAATATTAAGAGAGCCACAACGCTGCTGCTACCGCTGATGCCACTCAGACCTATTATGGCACCAGCAAATACCCCAATAACCACCAATATCACAATAGCAAAAGGGTCCATATCATCCTAACCTGTTCAGCGCTTGTTCGCCATGTTCTAGCTGTTCATTGTATTATTTCTAGTCGTTGGTCCTCATATCAGGATATAAGCCGTTTGTAGAGTTTAACCCGTCTATCAGTGATGAGGTTATTTGTAGGTGTGATGTTCTTGTTCCGAGCTTCAGCGGGATTGATTTCAGTTATCAGTAATTGTGACCTCCTAGATCGTCCTCGGACTAATATGTCCCCACTGGGACTAATAATTTGGCTCCGCCCAGTGAATTGGAGGTCGCGTTCGGTCCCCACACGGTTTGCAGTGATTGTGAAGAGGCGGTTTTCAATACTTCGGGCAATCATTACCCGCTGAGCGAGAGGGAGTACAAGGTTAGAAGGGTGACAGAGCACTTCACAGCCTTCCAACATCAGGATCCTAGCCAATTCTGGGAACGCCCAATCGAAACACACAATTGCACCAAACTTGAAACCCAGCACCGAATGAACTTGGGGTATCTGGTTGCCTGCTGAGAACAACTCCCATTCAGAGCCAAAGAGGTGGAGCTTCCTATAGCATCCAAGAAAGCCCTTTGGCCCCACAACAACTGCACTGTTGAATATCTGTCCTTTATCATCTAGCTCAGCTAGGCCCCCAACAATAATCAACCTGTGAGCCTTAGCTAGATTCAACCACAGCTGTGTAGTCGGTCCATTAGGCACAGGCTCCGCTAACCTCACTAAAGCTTTCTTTGAAGAGAAATTATAGCCTGTTATGCAGAGTTCGGGGAACACGATGAGACGAACATCCTGCTGAGCTGCTCGTCGACAAAATCGACGAGTTATCAGTCGGTTTTCCTCAGGTTGCCCGAAACGCGGATGCGTTTGAGCTGCTGCTACCTTCATGATTTACCCTCTGCATTTCACTAAACTGGTGAGCATCTTTTCAACCTTGCTATTTCTAATTTTGCTGGTTCTTTCGATGATGCAAAAATTCCACATCTGCTTCACTAATTTTCTCAAGTTCTTTCAAGAATTTTGAGTCTTTTAAGTAGACTAACAGGGGTTCCTGGGTATCTGTCCATTTGTAGTCCTAGGTGTTGGGAGTTCATGAACAGGATTGATTCCATAAAATCACAAATTGAGGCTCTCCGAGGAATTCGAGGTTTGGAGAATGCCTTTCTTGCGCAGCAGGACGGACATCCTGTGGCTAGCACCGGAGTTTGGCTTAGCCAAGATGAGATTTTCGGTGTATCCGCAGCTGCCTCCGCGATATATTCTGTTGCACGCCGACTTCATGAAACCCACAGCTATACTCTAGTGGAAGGGGAACGAGCTAAATTTCTTATAATCGCGCTCAAAGGTAATCCGAAATACTTCCTCGCTCTTACAACACTGCCTAAAGTCAATCTGGGTTCATTGTTTCAGTTTGTGAATTACTGCACAGAAAACATAGCTCGGCTTTTAACCGAAGCTGATGATATCCCGCCTCTACGGAGCTATACCTCTCGTCAAGCTGAAACCATCACAAGTGGATTTGACACTACTGTTCATACGAGTGTACATACCTTAACATCGGCACCGGTACACAGCCAGTCACTAGTCCTCACCGAAGCAGTTGTAGCCAAGTTAAAAGAGCTTCTTGACGATTTTAACGAACTGCTCAGCGGGGTGAGTAACTCATTCATCTCACTAAGTGGAGGCTACCCTATTGCTCTCACAGGTCTTTCCAGCACCAACCACAGTACACTCTGTGCATACACCTTCAGTTTATTCGATACCTGCAGAAAAATCGCTTGGCTGACAAAGCGAATGGGTATTGATCAGGTGACGATTGATTACGGCCAAAACCATCACTTTATCTATAATGCTGGTCAAGGAATCTTCAGTACTACCTTAAACAAGAACCATGTGCGTCTTGGCTTCCTCCGACTTATGATTCCCACCTTCACTGTAAGAATTAGAGAGACGCTCCACCAGGCGGCTCAAACACCTGATACGCCAGAACAAAGACCACCCATTGAACAGTTTATTAAAACGCTCTCAGCTGGGCTCTCATCACGCAGAGCTACGAGTTGAATCTATATGTTAATTGATTGGGCAAACAAAACAATACAAACAAAGATTGTGTATTATGGACCTGCTATGAGTGGAAAGACCACCAGTATACGGTCTCTCTTTAATCATTTTAATCAGGCAGATAAAATTGAGTCAATTGAAACGACAACTGGTCGCACTCTCTTCTTTGACTATGGGGCTCTTGATATGGAACGGGGTTCATGGAAGCTTCGTGTGTTTGTATGGTCGGCAACTGGACAAGACTACTATGCAGAAACCCGTTCAACTGTCTTGGCTGGAACTGATGGGATAATCTTTGTAGCTGACTCTCAGCCCCATTTGTTAGAAGATAATATTCGCTCTTGGCAAGAACTTCAGGCATTCTATGGCGATAAGCTAGGAACCAATCCCTCAGTGATTCTCTGTCTGAACAAATATGATCTACCTGTGACGTTAACACGTGACCAGCTACTTAGCGGGTTCGGATTACACAATGGGGTCCAGGTGTTCTCTACAATAGCGCCTTCTGGCTGGAATCTCGTCGAGGCTTTCTCTGCAATAGTCACGAGTATTCTACAGCGATGCGAACGATAGAAACGTACGACAAATCTAAATACGTTGGTACCCCTTATTGAGAAAGCATGACACGCGTTACTGTTCTCGGCGGCTGTGGAACCGTGGGAAGCATTGCCGTTCGTGCATTGACAGAACTTGGTGATTTCTCTGAAATCATTGTCGCAGATATCGACACAGCTAGAGCTGACTGGTTAGTAAAAGATGTAGGAAACGAATGCCTTTCTTCTGTAAGCTGCGATGCAACTGACCCGGGCAGCATTAAATCAGCAATCAAAGGATCCGATGTGGTTCTGAACTGTGCTGGTCCCTTCTATGTCTTAGCTCCTATTATTTTGAAGGCGGTCATAGATACCGGAATTAATTATGTTGATGTCTGTGATGATGTCGATGCCACTATCAAGATACTGAAACTGGATAAGGCAGCCAAACGTGCGGGAGTATCAGCTCTAATTGGCATGGGCTCTTCTCCAGGTGTAGCAAATCTGCTTGTTCGGTTCTGCGCAGAGCAAATGCTGGACGAAGTTGACTCCATTGATATTCTGCACGCCCATGGTGGAGAGCCGCATGAAGGTGCTGCTGTTATAGGTCATCGTATCCACTCAATGTCTATAGATATCCCAGTATTCCTCGATGGAAAGGCTACTACTGTTCGCTTCTTTGAAGAGGATGGTATTGCTCTACAAGAAGATGTAGATTTTCATCTCCTAGGAAAGTATAGGTGCTACCCATATCCACACCCAGAAACAGTCACCCTTCCAAAATATATTCCCTGCAAACGAGTCACTAACTTAGGCTGTGTGATCCCCCCTGAATACTATAGCCTCATTATGAATATCGTTAAACTTGGAATAATCAGTGAAAACCCCATTGACGTGAAGGGACACGACATATCTCCTTTAGAATTCATGACCGCCTACATTCTTGAAGAAAGGAAACGGATTCTCAGGGAAACACATTTTGGAACTCAGCGTGGCTGTCTGAAAATCGTGGTCAAGGGATTCAAAGCCAATAAACCCCACCAATACATATTCTCTATGGCCTCCGTAGGTCAATCTATGGGTGAAGGAACCGGGATTCCCGCGGCAATTGGTGCAACACTTATGTACCAAGGGAAAATCACGGAAAAGGGAGTTCTGCCCCCTGAGGCCTGTGTAAATCCCTTAGACTTTCTTGCTGCCATGCAAAGTTACCTGAAACTAGAGGAGGTATCTGGTAAGGGCTCACCCTTAATCATAGACTCAATCGATTCAGAAGGTAAGTCAAAGCGCATAAGCATCTGATTCAAGAAATTCACTAAGAGGTGAAGGCAATAGTCATCTTCAAGGTTATCTTCATCGGTGAGGGGGGTGTTGGGAAAACCAGCTTGCTGAAGCGTCACACCGAAGGTTACTTTGACGAAAGCATGATCCTTACAGTGGGCGTAGACTTCGCAGTACAAGATGTTTCCAGAGACAATTGGCGCGCGACACTCCAAATCTGGGATTTAGGTGGACAGATTCGATTCCGTGACTTCGTGATTCACTATTTCAACGGCGCCCGTGCCGCCGTCGCAGTCTTCGATATCACAGCACCCTACACTCTTGAGCGGCTCAGCGATTGGATAACCCGATTATTAAAAGTAGAGCAGCATGTGCCGCTAGTAATTGTAGGTAATAAAATCGATCTTCGAAACGAACTCTTAGAAGTACGAAAACTCGTTACATCGGAAGAAGGCAAAACCTTCGCAGGCCAGTATAACGCACCTTACGTGGAAACCTCTGCAAAGAGTGGTGAGGGCGTTGATATTATTTTCAGTGAAATCACGCGGCTTCTCGCTGAACGATACCCACAACCCGAAGACATCTCATTCTAACAATTCATTACTTGGCTACTCGTTTTTATCGATATTTCCCATAAGACCAGACGCAGCATAAATTGGCAGTGTGGGTGTTTGTATTTTCGCAATATACTTTGTTAGTTGACTAAGAAACCGGAATTTTTAAAGGATAAAATAAAGCCAAGGATTAATGCTTCGAAAACCAGCGGGAGAAAGAACTGAGGCGTGCCAAATGGGTAAACGTACTCTATCCTCTCATCCTTGCCCAATATGTGGAGGGCTCATCAGCGGAATCGTTATTGAGGAAGACGCCATAATGTCAGCACCACGGGTACCAGTACTCATTCCTGCAAAGTGTGAAAGGGGGCATCAAGTTGTCCTCTTTGTTGACCGCACATTCAATATTCGTGATGCTGAACCTGCATTTTCAGAAGTAGAGCAGAAGGGATCAGCCATCGCGAAGGCAGGTAACTGGTTCGGACACGCGTTTCAGGAGGAGGAAGAATGATTCACAACATATACGTGATTTCATCAAGCGGTGAGCCAATCGTCACTATTAAGCTTGGGAGCATCGAAGCTTCTGAAGCACTAGTTAGCGGTTTTCTATCAGCAATCCAGTCATTTTCAAAGCAGCTCGTGGGCTCAGAGATACAAGAAGTGACCACTGGAACTCTTAACATGTTAATGCGCCGAGTAGACCAAGTTCTCGTCGCAATAGCGGTCGACCCCGGCGATAATGATGCGCGAAGACGGTTAGATGAGATTACACGGGTAATACACAACCATCTCGGCAAGACAAAACCTGCCTCCCTGAAACAAATGCTCATCGAAGTCGCCACAAAAGAAGTCACCGCCCTAGATCGAGGAATGCTCTGGGTTGAAAGAGGCATGTAATCTCAAGGAGATGAAATAAATGGGATACAGTGTTTTTGCAGCCTCGTCTGCAGTAGTGTTTGGCTTATCTGTAGTCGGTGTGATAGTCGCGGTTTGGTTTGCGTTTAGCCGATATCGAAAAACACCGGAAGAATACCGGTTTGCCACCTATCCAACAATTCTGATAGCCCTTGCTCTCGTCTTCTACGCCCTAGCAAGTCTCACTGACATGCTATCTACCGTCTTTGTTACAGCAGAACTTCATCTTCGCGTCGCGGTGAGTATGGCCCTTCTAGCAGGGTTCGTTCTCACCCTTGCTGCGTTCACTGCAATCGGTAAAACACCCTATTCACTTGTTTTCATCATTCCAGTGATTATTGGCATGTGGTTTGTCTGGACTTCACCAATTGTTGCGTTGACCACATTCTTTCCCCCCATAATGCTATCCTGGGTTCTACTAAATATCACTCCCGTGTGCCTGTTCGGCTATATTTGGTTGAAAACACGAAAAACCTCAGTATTTGGTGTCTTTGTTGGGTTCCTCTTTCTTGTTTTCGGAGCACTCTGCAGAGGCATTTCTGGTGCATACCCCTCGCTTTCAGGGATTCTTTGGCTCGCCATCGCCATTCTGTGGGTTTGTGCTATTTCTGTCATCATTGTAGGTTTTCTCTTTCCAGATCAGCCATACCGGTTAAGGTTGCTTGGATATACTGGCACGATAGCTGTTGTAGCTCTCGAATTTATCTGGGTGCTTATGTTCCTGGATGTGCTCCCCTTTGATACATTGATATTCGCAACGTTGATGGT
>JABXGV010000246.1 GCA_016550485.1 archaeon | reverse complement strand
CTTGTGTTTAGACTCCGCCTCTGGGTTCTGCGATGGCTCCTCCGATGATGGCGAGGATGCCGGCGATGATGGCGAGGAGCATGCTGCTTAGCGAGGCTAGCCAGAATCCGCTCAATTGAGCGAAGAAGGGGTCTATGAATATCACTGCTCCAATCAATATACCGAATACGAGGCTGAGGGCGCCGAGGACGATTATGGCGACGCGGCGTGAATATGTGTCGCCCTGCCACACTAGGATAAGGATTCCGATGACGAGCCAGAAGACCATCGATGCGATGGGAATGATGACCCATAACACAATTAATGTCCATACGAGTGCCTGATCTTCTGGGGTCATCTCTCCTCCAAAGGCACCGTATAAGATGATAGCTAGGAAGATGACCATGAGGATGACGAAAGAGCGTATCCCATAGACCACGATGCCGATTATGAAGGCGATGATGCAGAAAACACCAGCGAGAATGCAGAGTACCCGTGACGCGATTTCTCTTGACATTGTATTTGTTGCCTCCCAGTTGTTCTCCTTCAAATGAGAAGGGGGTTACTTCTTAGTGCTCCTACTAAAAAGTCTTATCTCTTCTCATGGGGGCAGCCTAAAACCTAGATGCCTGTGGGTGTGGAGGTTATTTCAGAGCACGGGCTAGGAGCTCCATTAGATCGAGAAAAGGCATGGCAGAGCTTGGTGTTTGATGGCTTGTTAGGTGCTGTTTGCAGTTGGGGCACGAGCTGATGAGCAGGCTGGCACCGGTTTGAGCCGCGTCATCGAGACGGCGGTGAGCTATCTCTGCTGCAAGCTGGGGGAAGGTCTTGGGGAGGACAGCGCCTGCGCCGCAGCAGTCAGCGTGGTCTCGGGTGTTCTGGAATTCTACGAGGCGTATCCCTGGAAGGAGTTGGAGAAGCTGGCGGGGTGGATTGTAGACACCTAATTCACGTCCTAGATGACATGGATCGTGATACGTGACTGCAGTTGAAGTGCTCCCCTGGGTAGTAGTTGGGCTTGTGAGGAGTCGCTGCAACTGACGGCGGCGTTTGGCGAGGAATTCGGTAATATGGAATACTGTGGTGCTGCCGGGGAGGGGAGTGTTGAGCTTTGGGTAGTCGTGTTTGAGGGCGCGGGCACATCCAGGGCAGGTGGTGAGGACGGTACGGATGCCGCTCGTGGCGATAGCCTCTACGTTCTGTCGTGCTAGGGTTCGAGCGGTTTCAGTATATCCAGCACGTACGAGTGGTGAGCCGCAGCAGACCTCATTTTGGAGAATGTGAGCAGTGACTCCAAGGCGGTTGAGCACATGGATTGCCGCCGTGGCAATTTCGGGGTGCCGATAGGCTGTGGTGCACCCTACAAAGTAAATGACATTGTCACCTGAGTGCTGCTGCTCTAACACTGGCGCTAGACTCGCAAATCGTTTTTCGTGGGGTTCACTATAGACATTATTGTGCTTAGAAACGGTTTGGTCCAAGTCGATAATCCCGAGAGGTGCTCTGTGCTCCTGTATCACTCGTTCTCTGGCGAGTTCGATGATGCGAGGCAATTCATGACCCGGTTTACACCAAGCTTTACATGCACCACATAGCGTGCATTGGTAGAGGCGATCCACGGGCGTTTCAGTCAAAGCGGTTTTGTGGCCACGATACAGTTCGACGACTAGTGCCCGACCTACGGGGCTACAGGCATCAGAGCGTGTAGCTACGTGAGTTGGACAGGCATGGCGACACATGCGAGCGCAGAGGCTGCAGAGCCTGCTCACCTTCGCGAACTGATCTAGGGCATCGCTGGAGCTTGGTGGCGGTGAACCACTCATGGGCTGTCACCTCCTTGGGCTGTAGGGGTATCAGTTGATGGACTCGCCTTCGAGCCAAGCCCCAGTTTTCCAGGGTTGAGGATGTTATGGGGGTCGAGATACTGCTTGATGGCTTCGAGGAGGGCGAATCCCACAGGACCGTGTTCAACCGGCATCCATGGGGCTTTAAGAAGACCTACGCCATGCTGGTGGCTGAGGGTGCCACCAGCACGATGAGCCGCTTCAAGTCCAACCTTCCAGACCCGGCTATACTTGGCTTCCGCCTCCTCAGAGGAACCTGCGTGCCCGATGAATATCACGTAGATGTTCCCACCATCAGGGTAGAAGTGGCTGAAGTGACTCATAGTGCTAACCCCCAGCTTTTCCATGGCCTCTCGCATCCTCCAATACATCGTCTCTAGGTTGGCATAACTGGCTGCCACATCAAGGACATCATAGAGCATTCCTGGACCAAGATTGATGCTGGAGGGGTAGTAGAGGTCGAACCGGTTGTCCCACCAATGCTTCGACGGCTTCGGACCCAGCGGTTCGGCTCCTGCCGCTTCGCAGATGCGGGTGACCGTTCGCCGTTCCAGGCTCACCAGTTTCTTGGTAGCACTGTAAATCAGGTTCAGGACACAAGCGCCCTCAGGAGGAGACTTGAACCGTCCTAGGACGAAGCGCGTTTCATTCTCATCATAGAGCCGGATAAGGGCGAGACGGAGGTCCCGACGGAAAAATCGTATGACTGCCTCCATCCCTGTATGGAGGTCCGGAAAGAGGAAGGAAGCGAACTGGGTGGACTCTGGTAATGGGCATATGCGGAGGGTGAGTTCGGTGATGATACCGAAGGTGCCTTCTGAGCCTATGAAGAGCTGTTTCAGGTCAGGTCCCATCGAGGAGCGGGGAACCGTCTTGGTGCGAAGCAATTCGCCGTTGGGCAACACCACCTCAAGGCTGACCACGATCTCCTCGAATTTCCCGTATTTGGAGCTCAGCACCCCGGCAGAACGTGCTGCGGCGAACCCGCCTACTGCGGAACTGAAAATCGAAGAGGGCGCATGTCCTGTTGTGTATCCACGGACCGAGAGATACTGTTCTAGCTCATAACCTAAGAGCCCAGCCTCCACAGTGACAGTGTAGGATTCCTCGTCTAGACCGCATATCCTGTTCATCCTTTTCAAGTCGAGGATTATACCACCCCGTGTTGGGAGCGCCCCTCCACATACGCCACTTCCCCCAGAAACGGGCGTGACAGGGATATGCTCAGCATTCGCGATTCTAAGAACATGCTGGATATGCTCAACCGTGGTAGGCCAAACGATAAGGTCAGGTCGCGGCTTAGTAACAAGGCGACCTAGCTGCATCAGACGAAGTGGCCAGGCATCACGGGAATAACAGACCCTATCAATTTCAGCGTCAGAAACATTATCCCCACCAATGAGGTGCTCGATTTCACGCCTTACACGACGCACGTTAAAAGAGGTTGAAGACATCGTTAAATCACAATTCCAAAGGTCAGAATATATTGTACTACGAAAAGGACAACATTCTAATTAAGGCTTAACTCCCAGTTGAACCAACGCCCAAGAGCGTGAACAAAATGGCAAAAGCAAAAAGATTGATACAAACAGGAAGAGGCTTCGAACTCGAACTGCCTACCAGTTACGAAGAAATGAAACGCGAAGCTGAGGCTACCATTGCAAAACTCGTGGCGAAACACCCTAAAGCAAAGAAGATGTGGGGCCTGCTTCGAAAGGATGCTGAAGTCAACGCGTGCTGGGACATGGCCAACTACATCGCCGTCGGCTGTTTGAAATACAATGACCACGGTGATGTCCATGCGCGTATTACGGCTGCGAATGCGTTGAAGATGTTGAAGCTGCTGCTCGATAATGGTGTGCAGACGAATATCATGGAGATGAAGGCAGGTGACGAGGATGATGTCTACCTCGTGGTGTTGACCGCCGCTTTGCTCCATGACCTCGGGAACCAAGTGCACCGTGAGGACCATCATCTTCACTCCGTCTATTTAGCTATCCCCATTCTGAACCGCTTGCTACCAGAACTCTACAAGGACCCTGAAGTGATGTTCGAAATCCGCGGACACATCCTCCACGCCATCTACGCCCATCCTGCCCATGTCAAGGATTTGACCAAAGAAGCCGCCCTCGTCGGCATCGCCGATGGTACTGACATGACAAAAGGGCGTGGTCGTATGGCCTTTGATAGTGGTAACGTGAACATCCACAGTGTGAGTGCGCTGGCTATTGAGAAGGTTGAGATCAAGCAGGGCACGGAGTGCCCAATTCAAATCCTGGTGCACATGAGTAACTCGGCTGGCATCTTCCAGCTGCAGGATAACCTGGGTGAGAAGTTAGTGGATTCCCCGCTGGAGGACCACGTTGAAATCGTCGCCCAGACATCGCCGGTTTCACCGAGTCATGATCAGCGGATTCTCCACAAGATTATCATTCGCCGTGGACGCTTCGAAGCGATATAGACGAAGTAGATTCGGGTCTACTTCCCGGGCTTTGCTGTGACGAAGATTGCCTTGGTGGCCCCAGGAGCCCAGGGTTTCCGGGTGAAGGTCGCGTAGAGGGAGGTTACGTCTAGTTCTGCCACTTTGAGGTGTTGCTCCAGCTCCTCTTTGGTAAGGAGGGCTAGGTAACTCCAGTCGATGATGGTTTCCTGTACGCGGCCTCTACTGTCGGTGACGTCGAAGCGAAGAGCAGTGTTAATAGCTCTCTGGTCCTTGAGTGTTTGAGTGGATATGGAGCGGGTAACCGTTCCTCCCTTTGGGAGGGGTTTGGTTTCAAGGCGACGCCAGGCACCAGTGGCCTCAGTTTCTCCGAGGTAGACATCAAAGACGAATAGTCCTTGTGGGTAGAGATGACTTTGGACACATTGCAGGCAGCGTTTCTGTTCTTCTGGGGTAGTAAGGTATTGGAAACTCCCTGAGGGGACATAGATTAGGTGGAACATTTGGTCGAGTTGAAAGTTGCTCATGTCGGCTTTGATGAAGGTTAGGCGGCTCGCGATGGCTTGGGGGGCATGGCGCTGTTTTCTCATTGCTTCTTTTAGCATCGCTGAGGAGCTGTCAATGCCGACGACTTCGATTCCATCTTCTGCAAGGAGGAATGCAAAGAGTCCTGTACCTACACCGAGTTCCAGCACGGGTGACCCAGTTTCCTTGGCAATTTCCCTGTAGAAATTCTGCTCTTGTCCTTTGTCTGTAGCAAAGAGGTCGTAATATTTAGCACTTCCCTGATACGCCATCTTCCAGAGCACCGGCTCTCAATTAGACGTACAGACCATTTCAGGTTTTCCTCTTCTGCAAAAAATGGACGCAAGTATACTCTACAGTAGTCCTCACGTTGGGTCTTTTCTTTGTTTCATTTTGAGAGGTTTTTAGGGCTTTCAGGATAGGTCTGGTTCAGCGACGAATGGAGCCCTTGTAGATGTTTGAAACCGCCTTTTCCTTGGCTCAGAAGCAGCAATGCTCTCCCCATCTAGCCTCCGGAGTCACGCCCCTTGATGAATTACTTGGAGGAGGCTTTGAAGCTGGTCTCAGCTACCTCCTCTATGGCAGCCCCTACGCTACTCAGCTGCTCCTGAGATGTGCCGCCAATGCGCTTCGCCAAGTTGCTCCTGACCGTGGCGTGGTTATTATCGATGGTGACCAAGATGCCAGCCCCAGCGCGGTCCTCGATGAACTCAAGGCTACTGCGTTTCCAGGGAATCCTGCGGCGCTCCTTGAGTACCTTCACGTGGCAAGGGCTTTCACCACTGATCAACTGCTCAGCCTTCTCACCGAAGCACCTAGTATTTTGCAGCAGACTCGTGCTCCCATCCTCTTTTGTGCCAACATCACAAAGCTGCTGCAACAGGAGGAGGAATCCGCGTTTCCCCAAGCCCACATTCCAAGAGGGGAACTGCGGTCCTCCTCACCATTTCGTCGTGCCCAGCTTGCCTCGCAGCTGAAGCGCCTGGCCCTCTCCCAGGCAATCTCGGTGGTTGCTAGCGCAGAGACCGATAAATCCTGTGACCTAGCTCTACCTAGAATAGGGGGGGTTGGTCGCCACGCTTTCCAGGTGCACGTTGGGATAAGTCAGCGGGGACCTGTCGATATATTTACCTTAGAGAAACATCCTAGCCTGCCATGGCAGCAGCGAGGCACCATCGCTTCCTACGATTGTTAAGTTATTGTAGGGCTTCAACGGCAGCGCCTTTGCTTTCTTTACTGCGTGCTTTCTTCAAAAGTAAGGCTGCCCATTTGCGTTTCCATACCTCTCTCGCGTTCTTCTGTACAATGGCCAGAAGCGTGCAGATGGGTGTGTTCTTTAGCTTGTCCAGTATGTACGCAGTGATTCGGATGACCCTTGGGTCATTCTCCTTGGGATTACTGAGGAGCGGGTCTCGTATCCGGCCTTTCTCTATCTTCGCAAGGGCGTCCACCATGCACCAGTGCAGGTCGTCTATTTGAGACTCTTCAATTGCCCGAGCCAAGACTTCCTTTGCAGGCTTGTACCGGCGTCTCCCCAGGACCTCAGCTGCCTGTTCTCGAACCACGGATTTCGGATCCTTCTCCAGCGCCTCAACTAAGGGATCCAGGGCAGCTGATTCCCAATCCTCGAATTCCACTACTGCATATCTTCCGCATTCTCGGAGGAAACGAGCTATTACGCAGCCCACGCGGCTCTGCTCTTCGAGAGCCAGTACCACTTCACAGCGCACTCCCGAATCTGGATCCCTCTTTAACGCCGTAACGAGTTGTTGAACGACTTGGGCATCGTCTATTTGGCCAAGGGCTTTTGCGGCGTCCATGCGGAAGACTTCTGACTCTTCGTGAAACAGGATGTCAACTAATCCCTCAATATCACCCTCATCCTTCAGTCTGGCGATGAGGGGAATCAGTACCTTTGAACGGCTCAGAGCACAGCCTCCCACCTCTTATCTGTACGTCCTCACTTTTCTCACTTTGGGTACAGAACCCCAAATTTAGCAGGTTTGCTTAAATATGATTGCGCGGAATTGAGTACCTTCACCATGGAGGTATCCCCCTGATGACTAGCCCGCCGCTGAAGTATTATCTGCTCCTTCTGCTAGCGATGGTCTTTTGGGGAGGCAGTTGGGTATCGGGAAAACTCGTGGTAGCTATCGCTCCACCACTGACGGTGGGGTTCTTCCGGTTCCTCATCGCAAGTCTCCTTTTTATCCCAGTGTTCCTAGCATCGAAAAGAGGTGCTGCCTGGAATTATACGAAGCGAGATATTGGGCTCTTCTTCCTCTTAGGGCTGACTGGCATCTTTGGCTATGGCATCTTCTTCCTAGTTGGCATGCGTTTTACCACAGCAGCTCAGGGCTCCATCATCGCCGGCATCAACCCCGCCTCCGTCAGCCTCTGGGCACACCTAGTCCACAAGGAGACGCTAGCTAGGAGATGGAGGTATAGCGGGTTTGTCATCAGCTTCTTGGGAATCATCTTTGTGATAGGTGTCCAGGCACTAATCGAGTTCCGCCCTGACTACCTATTCGGTAACGGGTTGATTGTCTGTGCGGTAATTATATGGGGGCTGTACTCGATGTTGGGGAAAACCTCCATGCGCACCCAGTCCTCCCTTGATGCCACAACTGGTGGCGTTCTCTTTGGTACTGCTCTATTCGGAGCCGGAGCCGTGTGTGAGCAATTCTGGGCACAACCCGCCCTCATCGACCCATACTTCTGGGTGAATGTCGTTTACATGGGAATCTTTGTGACCTTTCTGGGATTCCTCTTCTACTTTCTGGGCATCAAGCATTTAGGCGCGACCAAGTCCTCTATCTTCATCAATCTGGTTCCCGTCTTTGGCACCCTCTTCTCGGTCATCATCCTGGCGGAGACGATTTACTGGACCTTCCTCGTTGGCCTCGGATTAGTCATAGCGGGAGTGGTAATCATCAACTTCCCAGAACCCTCAAAAGACGAGGAGGATCCACCTGAGTGACCACGCCAAAGGTCCTACCCCTTCTGGTTTTCCCTTATAAGCATAAGGTGTAATGTATGCCCTAATAGATATTATAAAATGGGAGAACCATAGGTAAATAGCTCCAGGAATGCGTTTCTGTTCAAGGAGGGCAGAAGATTGAGAATGTATTTCAGGTTCTTCGCGATTGCCTGGCTCGCCTTTGGGCTGCTGGCTAGCCTAGCCTATCCTACTTCACCAGCACCCACAGCTGCAGCGCCTTCACTGCCGCCAATTCTTCAAGAGCCGCTCCAGATAAGTTCCCCCCAGAACTTCGATTCGCTGCCATTGAGTCGGGCACCCTTTCCGAACTCAGACATCAACTCTAATTCCACTGCGAAGCTTAACGTCAGCAGCAGCAACAACGCCCCCCTAACCGATGGCAGTGTGTTGTACGGGCCCCACGTCATCATCAACGGGACCTGGAATCCCCTGGATATCCCGGGCTTTCCCACTATCAAGATTCAGCAAACTTGTCTAGATTTTATCCCTACTGTTCATCAAGAACACTACGGCACCATCACAGGACCCGTGCTTGCGGGCTGGCACCCTGACCACAACCCCCGTGAGGGCTACGACTACGTGTACTTGGAGGAGGACGACAATGTCTATGTTGAAGTGGAGTTTGGCACTTGGAGCGCTGGCGAAGGCAGCACCCTCATCCACGGACCCAGCGATGACCTCGACATCTTCGTCTGGTCCCCAGGAGTGAATCACACCTACGCCAACAGTCTTGGGTATAGCCATGGCGGGAACCCCGAGACTGTGAGTTTTCGTGCTCCTGTAACTGGGACCTACACTATTGGTCTTGATTACTATAGTGGTGTTGTGCCTATGGGTTGGCGCAGCTACATTTTTGTCTACCGCGTTTTTAGGAGTGCCCTTTTTGACGGGAGGTCGGCTGAGTACGACACCGCTGATATCGGCTTCAACGGCGTCTTTGATGTGCGATTGCGCCTGATCACAGGAACGACCCTAGACCTTGACGACAGCTTTTCAAGTCGCACCATTCGTAACGTGGAGATCATCAACTTCTTTCCGCCCAATGTGACGGTGCTCAAGCCAGGCGCAGGACCAAATGACATGGTAGGACCTGGTCTGGTGACAATTAATTGGACGGGCTCTGACCTCAACACTGACGAGGTGCTCCAATATTCGGTGGAGATTAGCAACGACCTCGGGAAAACGTGGAAAGTTATAGCCTACACCACCCGAACCTCCACCATCTGGGATCCAGACAGCGCCTTCTACGGGCTACCCCCCACGCCCTATGAAGCCGATGGAACCTTGATTCCTAACTTTCTTGTGAGGGTGAATGTTACTGATGGCCGGTTCCATAACAGCGATGTCTCTGATAATGCATGGTCATTACTTCCCCTACCACCTCTGACTCGTTTGCCGCTTGAGTCTTTCGTTATCTTGGTGGTTGGGGCGGTTGTTTTCATTTTGATTGCTATTGATGCAGTGGTGTTTCTCTATCGGCGAACTAGACCACGGAAAAAGCACCAAGGAGATGACAGTTAACTAGCGTATTGGAGGGTTATTTGATGAGCGCGTATTTCAGATCTTCAATAATTGTTGGTTTAATCTTCGGGCTGCTTGTAAGCCTAGCGTGTCCTGTTGCATCTACACCTGCCACTGCAGTGTCTTTGGGGTCTTTGGCGGTTCAAGAGTCCTTACAAGGAAAACGTTCAGCGAACTTTTTACCAATAACTGGTAAGCTGCCTTCTAGTGGTTTAGGGGATAGCTCAGGTTCTAGTGCCAGCCTCAACGTAAGTAGTAGCGGCTCAGCCCCTCTTGTTGAGGGGAGCGTGTTAATTGGGCCTCACGTAATTCTTAGTGGTACTTGGGATCCTCTGGATATTCCTGGTTTCCCCACGATTCAGATCAAGCAGACTTGTCTTGAACTCTCTGAGCACCTTGAGCAGGAACATTATGGCACGATTATGCCCCCTGTGCAGGCTGGCTGGACGCCGGATGTCAACCCACGCGAGGCCTACGACTTTGTTGACCTGAAGGAAGGGCACCTAGTCTATATTGAAGTGGAGTGCGGTACTTGGTCGGCAGGCGAAGGCAGCCCTCTAATTCATGGCGTCAACGATGACCTTGACATCTTCGTCTGGCCCCCTGGTGTGAATCACACCTATGCCAACAGCTTAGTAGGAGCTAGTACTTGCACTGGGTGTAACCCAGATGTTGGCACGTTTGTTGCCCCTGTCACGGGGAACTACACTATTGGTCTGGACTACTACAGTGGCGTTGTGCCCATGGGCTGGCGCTGCTATGTATCCGCGATTGGATTCTTCCATGGTGTTGTTATGGATGGGCGATTTGCCGAGTACGACACAGCAGATATCGGCTACAATGACGTCTTTGATGTGCGTTTGCGGATGATTACAGGTACGAGCCTTGACGATGACCTCAGTTTCTCAACCCATGTCATACGTAACGTGGAAATCATCAACTTCTTCCCGCCCAATGTGACGGTGCTTACGCCAGGCGCCGTGCCAGGTGACGAAGTAGGTGGTCTGGTGATAATTAATTGGACGGGCTCTGACCTCAACACTGACGAGGTGCTCCAATATTCGGTGGAGATTAGCAACGACCTCGGGAAAACCTGGAAAATCATAGCCTACACTACGCAGACCTCCACTTTGTGGGATCCCCAGAGCGCCTTCTATGGGCTACCCCCTACACCGAGGGAAGCCGATGGTACTCGGATTCCCAACTTCCTAGTGCGGGTAAACGTGACAGATGGTCGGTTTTACGCCTCCGATACCTCGGACCATCCCTGGATATTAAGGAATAATGAAGGATTTCCTATACCTCCTTTAGAGCTTTTTATTGTGTTTCTTGTCGCGATGATTGTAATTTTAATAATAGTCTGTGATGTAGCGGTATTTCTCTATAGGCGGGGTGGTCCGCGGAAAAAAAGGGTTAGCCTACCAAGGCAAAGCGAGATCATTGGCTATTAATGATATTCGGGAAACAAAGCAGTATCTGCGTTCAATCGGTTAGCTCGTAAATCCCAAACGTGATAGTTAACCTGAATTGAGCAGATGGATTATTTGGGAGCTGGGAGATTACTTGGGTTTAGACAGAGTGTCAATAGGGGACAGCTGTTGCATCTGGGACGGCGGTTGGTACAGACGAGCGCACCCAAGTCGAGGAGCGCCGAGTTGAATGGACCCCCTTGTCCTGGGGGAATCACTGTGGCGGCGAGGTGCCAGAGCTGTTTGAGAGCAGGGCTTCGGAGCGGGTTGCCTTTGACATCAAAAACACGTTGGAGTACCCGACGAACATTCGTGTCGAGAATGGGGGCATCCTTGTGAAAGGCGAAGCTCAGGATTGCGCCCGCGGTGTAACGACCGATGCCCCGAAACGCCATCAGGCCCTCAAGGGTGTCGGGGAGCTGCCCGTCAAAGTCAGTGATTACCTGCTGGGCGATGCGGTGGAGCCGCCCGGGACGGAAGTTGTAGCCGAGTGGTCGCCACAGCTGCTTAACCTCCTCCAGCGGCGCTGCCGCCAAGGCGGCGAAGGTGGGGTAGGCGGCGAGAAATTCATGGTACTTGGGGATGACGCGGTCCACCTGGGTTTGGTGGAGCATCATCTCGGAGACGAGAATGCGGTAGGGGTCGTGGGTGTGCCGCCACGGGAGATCTCGACCATGCTTCTTGAACCACTGGAGCAGCCTGCGCTGAAATCCTTGAATCTTTTCTGGTATCGACTTGTGGTGCTTTCTCGTCGCTTGTTGGTAGCGTTGCGGAGGGGACACACATCTGGGAGACGAGTTCCAGAATAAAAACCCACTGCCCTTACAGAGCATAAAGCGGAGTCACCGCTGCGACAAGCTTTATCTGCAAGGTCAGCAGGAAGGCGGGGATATGGTCCCTGCTTCGACACCTTCAATCCAGCCAAAGGAACCTATCATAG
>JABXGV010000245.1 GCA_016550485.1 archaeon | reverse complement strand
TGGATCACAAAACCAGTGAACCAAGTGCTGGAATACGGAACAGCCTTGAATTATCAGATTCCCGTAATGGACCTCTCAGGCGTCGACCACTGGACCCTCAACGACACCAGCCACTTCTCCTTGAGCACCACCTATTACCAAGGCTGGGGCAGCACCGCCCAGATTACGAGTACGGGTACCCTCAGCCTTGGCAACTATGGACTCAATCTCACCGTCTACGACAACTATGACAACGGACGATTTGTGACGTTCACCGTTATCGTCCAAGACACCACACCACCGACCTGGATAACTGCCCCAACCAACCAGGTAATCGAGCTAGGCAGCGCCTTCAGCTATGACCTCGACGCCACCGACACCGTAGGATTACAACAATGGAGTATCAATGACACCACCCGCTTCGCCATAGACGCTGACGGGGTCATCACAAGCCTAGACCCTCTGCCCGTCGCAACGTATGGGCTGCGCGTCCAGATCACCGACACCTCCAACAACCCCCTCATCGGCACCTTCTCAGTCAAAGTCCAGGATACCACACCACCTGCCTGGGTGATTCTACCAAGCGACCAAAGCCTCGCCTATGGGCAAGCCCTAGAATACCAAGTAGAGGCCTATGATCTTTCAGGGATTGCTCAGTGGACCATCAGCGACACGGCACACTTCGCCATCGACGCCACTGGCTTAATCACCAGCGTTGGACTCTTACAGGTAGACAGTTATGACCTGAACGTCACAGCCACCGACCCCTATGGAAACGCGATTAGCCGACTCTTCACCGTCACGGTCGAGAGCCCACCTCCAATAGACCCGATGATATTACTACTCGGCGTAGTAATCGCAATCATCCTGGTAGTCGCAGTGATCGTTGTTATCCGCCGAAGGAAGTGAGTAGACCGCTCACTTCCCTCCCTTTTTCTTTGAATTAGCTCCTCTGGGACGATTAGTTATCTGGGGCTCCTCTAGAGTTAAAAGAGGTGAATAGTGAATAGCCCTTCTATGCATTCTAGCAGTAGTAAGGGCATCCCGAAACGTTTCGAGTCTGTGGTCCAGCATCTCAAAGAAGGTGTTGAGAAGTGCATGACCGAGCATCACACCTCGGCGCTGGCTATTAGTGTGGTGACCAAGGAGCAGGTGGTCTGGCAAGAGGCTTTTGGTCACTTAGATCGGGAGCGCAAACAGGAGGTTGATTTTGACACACTATTCTCCATCCAGTCGACCAGCAAGCTCATCACCGCACTAACCTTTATGATGGCGGTGCAAGAGGGAGTCGTGAAGCTCGATGACAAGCTCGTCGCCTATTATCCGGAATTCAAGGTACGGAGCCGGTGGAGCGACTCCGAGGGAGACAAGATTACGTTCCGGCACCTACTCTCCCATCAGTCAGGCCTACCCCAGTTCACGCGGGTGGGCGGCGTCTTCGATGACAGCCCCCACACCTTTGAAGAACGCATCGAAAGTGTGATTGGAACCTGGCTGCTGGCTCCTGTTGGACAACGGTTCAACTACTCAAACATTGGCTTTGACCTCGTCGCCTACGCGTTACAACGAATCACTGGGAAGTCTTTCCCCGATTATGTACGGGAGAAACTGGCAACGCCCCTCGGGATTACCTCGCTTACCTATGGGAACATCGAACTCGCCAAGAATCCCAACCATGTCATCGGCTACGAGTGGGGTGCACGACCCGTGGAATTTGACTACGCCTTTGGCTTTGGGTGTGGTGTTGCTTGGTTGAACATCGCAGACCTCACCAAGCTGGTCCAGCTGCTGGTCAATCATGGAAGGTTCAAGGGACGTCAGCTAGTGCAGCCTGAACTCTTTAACGAGATGGTTACCAGTCAAATCAAAGATGTTGAAGGCTATTCCTATGGCCTTGGCGTGTTCATTAAGGGCATGGATATCAGAATCCTCAAGCATGATGGCGGCGGCTATGGATACAGCGGAAGCCTCCAATGGCTGCCAGACCATGGCATCGGCGTCGTCGTAGAAACGAATAATGAGGCTCACTTCCCTTGCGCGACCAATCAGGCAGACAAAGCCCTAGACCTGATGCTAGAAGCCCTCGGTGTTGAACGCCAAGAATACACGCCCGAGACCTTGGTCCCCGGACCAGTCGTGACGGTTGACCCCACCCAGCTCAAACGACTAGAAGGGGTTTACGCGGGGGTCATCGGGACTCTCAATATCACACTCCGTGAAGGCAAGCTCTTTGCCTCTCTTGGCTCAAGCGAGTTCGAGCTCACCGCTCACGGTGAAACCCAGTTCACCGGGAAGTTCCCACCTGCGCTCAAGTTCACCTTTGAGACGAAACGGAATAAACATCCCTCAAAACTAACGATCTTTCGCAAAGGTATTGGACTAGAGGACCTCTTCTACCTGCAGCCCCTCCCAGGGGATGAACGCCAAGGACCCAACAAGCCCCATTGGAAACAGTACGTCGGACTCTACCGGATGTATTACTACGGGTCGCAACCCAGTCACCTGGGAGTCGCCATCAATGACGGTCATCTGGTCCTCAAATCCTTTGCAGGGGTTACCAAACTCCACGAGCACGAACGCATCAAAGGAGTCTTCTTCACACCCAGTGGTGGATCAGTCGTGTTTGAGGATGGCCGCCTATACAACGGGAACTGCCCAGCAGTGCGCATAGACAATCCCGTTCAAGACTTCAGCAGGTTAGCCTCGACAGGGGAACGTCATCGTCTCCTCCAAAAGTTCGTCGTAGATTTCACCGCACAAATCCTCGAATTCCTCGATAGAAAGGACGAGGCCGACAAACTTAGAGCTGTCAAATCACAGTGGAGTTAACCCACCTATACACGAGGGGTCGTTCGTTCCTAACTAGCCCCGGATGGGAAAAACATCAGCCTTAAATTCGATTCAATCCTTAGCGTCTATTGTGGGGATCTATAGATGGTAGAAGTTATTGAGATAGCTGATGGCGTGTATGCTTTTGCCCAGTTCCTGAAGGAAAACGATATTTCCGTTTCTTGCTTCCTCATCCAAGATGAAAAACAGGTCATCATCGAAACAGGAACTATTAGCTTGGCGAAATCCTTCCTAAGCCGTATGGCCGGGCTAGGACCACTGGACAAAACCTCCCATATCTTCGTGACGCATGAGCATCAAGATCACTTCGGTGGTCTACCCGAGTTCATATCCGAGGCGTACAACGCCCAAGTCGTCGCGCACAAGAACATCACTGCCCAGCTCGCCTTCTCTGGCATTGTGGGGCGAAACCTGCTTGTAGAGGGCGGAGAAGCCTTTAGAATCGGTAAGCGAACCCTTCGCATCTACCATGCTCCCATCGAGACCAAAGGAACTATCGTCTTTCTCCTCGAACCCGATGGCATCCTCTTCACTGGCGACTACTTCGGTCAACTCTCCAAGGGGGGATGGAGTCCCTACCCACAAGTCCCGGAGAACGTATTCATCCATAACATCGTAGCGTTTCACCAAGCCCTCGGATACCAACAGAAAGACTTCACTAAGTACCTTTCACCCCTAAAGAAGAAGGACTTGCACTTCATCGCGCCCTCCCATGGTTCAATGACTAACGAATCGGTTCCACAGGTATTTGAGAAGGTTATCAAAGCTAAGCTAGGAAAGGGAGAAAAGGGCGGGTTGTGGCAAAGAATTTTCAGTTCACGATGACACACTCTCTGAACCTGACAATCTCAAGAACCGGAGGCAAATCCAAAGTGATTCTCGGATACATCCTAAGCAGCCAAGACGGCATGGTCATCCACCACGAGTTCTTCCCCAGCGAACAAACCCAAGAGACCATCGATATGGACCTGATTGGCGGAGCCATCTCAGCTATTTCGACCTTTACTAACACTACCCTAGGTGAACCTCTAGAAGAGTTCAGAACAGCATGCTTCAAGATGGTCGTCCTCAAACAGGACCCGCTTTTTCTCTCCATCATCGCCACGATGGAGCTGGGAATTGCGAAGGGTTTAGGGAAAAAATATGTCAAGCTCTTTGCAGACGCCCTCACCAATGTCACCCTCCACAACCGGCAACACTGTGTTAATGCGATTCAAACCCTGGTCGAGGAGCTAGCAGAGGAAATCAACCGGCTCAACAAGGAAGCAGCAAGTAGCAGTTACATCTAATACTCTCCACCCATCCACTAACCTTGTTTTTCCGGTCGGTTCAACACCAACTAGGCATTCTTGTGTTGAGGTTCCTTCTTCAGCCGAATTGTCTTGTACATAACACTTCTTCCCTTTATGAGAGTATTCCAGTAAAATGGAAGGCAACAGTATCTATT
>JABXGV010000244.1 GCA_016550485.1 archaeon | reverse complement strand
TGAAGTGTTGACTGGCAGTATTCTGTTCCTTCTTGTAGGGTTATTGTACCATTTGACAGGGTCTCTCTATCTAGTTGGAGCTCTACATGGAATCCTGAACTATATTCCAGTCCTGTTGGAAACATGGTCACAACCGCTGGACAGAGCAATCGTGTACGGACTGGCACTGGGATTAGTGCTCCTGTTTACTCAGGTACTACAAGGAAACAAAGAGAAAGTCAGCTCACAACAGGCCGAGCCAGACTTATATGCCTCCGATGTCAGCAGTGGCGAACGAACATGACCTGACAAGAATGGCTTGTTTGCTTAGAGCGCGCGCTGTTGATATTTGTTTTCTTCCATAGAGCTTAAGTTTCCGCGTAGACGAACAGTTGTATGTTGCGATATAAGGGAATAGCATGGTTCGTCATAGTTTTCCATTAGTAGAGGTGCAGGGAACCACCTACGATATGGGACGGCAGCATGGAGAACAAGCTTCTGAGCTTATCAGGAGCTACTTGGTTCTCATCGAAAGACTCACAGGGAAATCGCGGGTTTTGCTCTGCAAGAACGCGATGAATTTCCTGCCATGGATGAATGCACTCAGTCCGCTTTTTGTAGAAGAGGTGCGTGGACTTGCGGAAGGCGCAAAGATTTCTTTCGAGGAAGCTGTGCTCTGCCAAGTGCGGGCTGAGGCCTCTAGAACTTGGGAAGAGGCATGCACTGCCTTCGCGCTACGGGGCCAAGCGACTGCTGATGGGAATGTGTTGATTGGGCAAAACCAGGATCTTCAACCCGAGTTCAGCGATGTTTCCATACTGTTAAAGGTTAATCCAGGCGATGGTCGACCCAAGGCTTTGATCTATACTTTCGCGGGCCAGCTTGGTTACTTCGGCATGAATGAGTGCGGCGTGGCAAACTACGCTAATTCACTATATAATTTCAAATGGCGGCCCGGACTGCCTCATTATCCCTTGAAGAGGGCAATCCTAGAGCAACACACCGTCCAAGATTGTATAGAGCTGTTCCGAAAGCACCCGACGTGCTCGGCAGCCAATACTGTCATCTGTGATGGGGAAGGCAACATTGCAGATATAGAATCTAGGCCGGAGGGCGTTGCTCTGTACACTGGGGAGCATCCAGACGCGATAATACACACTAACCACTATCTCACTAAGGAGTTCAGGCATTTCGAGACAGCGTCGCTACCAGATTCCTTCACCCGTCACCAGCGGATGACAGAACTAGTACATGAGCATTGGGGACGCATCACGGTGGACCTCCTCAAGGAAATGCTGGCAGACCATTTGGGAGACCCGTTAGGGATCTGCCGCCACGGGGCTAAGGCGATAACTACTTCCGGCCATATAGCGGAACCTCAGAAGGGCTTGCTGCACATCCGCCGGGGGTATGGGTGCCTAGGTTCCTGGGAAGCATATAAGATATAATGCCGAATTTGAACACTTAGTTGACAGCAGGCTGAAGAAGGCCGAAAACGAGATTGAAGTTGTGGGCATGAATCCTGAAGACACAGAAAGACTGTTCACTAAGCTTGCTACGAAACATCTCAAATGAACCTCTCCAGGCCACGCTAATGGAGAAGCCCTCATATATTTTTCTATCAATGGCAACCGAGTAGCTAAATAAGCAACTAATGAGTACTCTTCACTAGTGATTGATTTGGTCGAGATTAGTGAAGACTTAAAGGAAATTGTCAGTTCGACCATTCACAGCATTAGTGAAAGAGTCAAAGACAAAGCAAGGGTCTTTGGACCTATAGAATTCGAGCTTGCTGTCATAAAGGTGACACAAGCTAGCTAGCTATTACTATGTCGTTGACCTGGTTGGTGAATATGCGCACAAAGATCACAATCTTTCTCCTAGTTCTCATGGTAATGCTTTGCTTCGATTCTACTTCCTCCATCGTCAAGGCGATTCCCGTGGGGTATGGAGGCTCTACAACGGAGTCCAGCTTGAAACTTCTTACTAGCAACATAACCTTCTTCTCCGGCGGCCCTGATCCCAGAATCCCCGAAGAAGTGGCAACTGCCTACCAACTCGCAGATCACGGCATTAAACTTAGAACTTATCTAGTGTGGTCCAACCCCCTGCTTAATCAAACCGCATTAGATGTTTTCTACAATGAATCCTGTAGGAAGGTAGTAGAGGAGTACATAGACCAATATTTTGAGGAAATCGATCCTGAGAAGATATGGGCAGTGATTCTAGGACATGAAGAGCCCTCAGCGTCGTTTGGGTGGGCTGGGGGATCTCCTTCGCCCACCAGCGGCGTCGTGAAAAGGTATAGTGATGCCTACATCGAGGAGACCGGCTTCCAGCTCAAATCGGAGATGAACGAGACAGAATGGACCTTCTTCCATGAATGGATCAACGCGAAGACCGTGTGGGTGTTCAATTACGTGTACGATTATGTCAAGTCTAAGTGGCCTCATCTACAACTCTTTCAGTTTGTTGGCATGGCAGGCGCAGCGTGGCTCCATTACGACATAATTGCTCCTTACGAGCTCAAGGCCGACGGATTCATCATGGATTGGTACTCAGATGATCCTTGGCTGTTATACGACCGCATTCGCAGATACAAAGCAACTCTTCCAGACAAGGAATTCCATATGGTCTTGTGGGGCACGCAGTCTTGGCCTTGGGAAGGCGAATTGGGTGGATTCGACCCTATAAGAAGGCATGCTTGGACAGCTTACCTCGCCGGAGCCGACGCGATTGAATGGTTCACTTGGCATCCCATTGAAGGCTGGGCCTACGAAAGGAAAGATCCGCTAGGTCAAAGG
>JABXGV010000243.1 GCA_016550485.1 archaeon | reverse complement strand
GGAGACGAATAACTGCTGTATCGCCGGAATCAGCCACTTCTTCTCAAACAGGAGTTCGGAACTGTCCCCACAAGGCCCACCGCTAATGAGGTAACAAATGTCAGTTTTGTGTGCAACGATAAAGGGACTGATAACGCAGAGCAATTCTAGTGTAACTGTAAAGACACTATTCGGAGCCAATTATCTATTATGTATTCTTCTCCTCTAGTAGCAATACAACAACTGTTAATACTCTCCCGGCATTATCATTTCAGGGGCTTCGATATTGCTAAGAGTTCTTCCAAGCCTTTGCAAGATCGTCTTAAAGTAAAATTTATCTTATGCAACTCGTAGGCAATTTTGAGGTATAGGCCTAAAGGCACACGAGGCAGTGCGTCACGAGGCTTCTGCAAATCGCTACACCACCACTCTATAAAATCGCTCTCACCTTTGGAAGCAACGCATCCTTGGCAAGCGTAGACTATGTTGTGCATACCCGGTTTAACACCGGTAGATCTTGCTACCACGTGCGTCGTAACAGGCTTGGCACACGTAGACCCACAAAAGGCACAGACACCTGGAGTGCTAGCAATGTACCATAACTCCCGTTCGTAGTCTGACATTCGGGCCTCACCAGATTTCAAACGCTTATATGCGTCGATTATGAATGCATAGTTACCACTAAATCCTGAGGCCGGTGCAATAACCAACTTCGCGTAGTAATAAAAGATAATGTCCTCAACCTTTCGGGGAATATAGGCTGGTGGCATTTAGAGTCCTCCTCCGCTCATCAACTAATTTTCTACCCTACTTCGTGAGTGAAGGCCACAGATCAATGACTAGTGAATCTATGTCTTTCACACCACGAACTTCAACAACGTCGCCAACTTTATGCCTGCCTTCTTCCGGCTCCATTTCTCCAAACTCACTGGCTACCTTCTGACTCAGGTAGATTCGCTTTATTGTTCTTAGTCCCGAGCCGACAATGAGTTCCGCTAGACCAGCTAAATATGTTCTCTCTGGTGGTCGAACCTGTTTTGTAAGATCCACTTCTCCTACAAAGAGAGTCTGGCTATCTACCGGTTGGTGAAGGTAGGAACTAAGAAGCGAAACGATAATGGGTAAGTCAAGTACTGATGCGTAGCCGTGGCGGCCAGGGATATAACAGCTGACATCATATGAGAGGTCAACCACGTCAATATCTTTGAGAGTGGCTAAGACCTTCAACAATTGCTGAATCTTCTTGGAAGGGAGGAATGGCGCGCTCAGACCTGGACGAGAGCCGTATCTTGGGATTGTCACAGAAGCTTGAGCCTCAGCAAATTCTTCACCAATACCGCTATAGCCGACTACTGTACTTGCTTCAGCAGCCACATGTGGTGATTCTTCAAGACCCTGTGCTTCCATAATCAGGACGATAGGATCGAGAGTTGACGGACCGAACCTATTCTTTGGAACGAAAAGCGGTCTTAAACGGAATGCCTTCCTGATGTAAATAATGCAGTCAACGGAGTGTTCAAGAGCCTTTGGGCCAGCTATTTCTCCACTCTTTGTTACATGGTTAACAAAAAGGCAGGTAATCCCAGCACCCTTAGAAGTGTCAGCAAAATCGAGCAAGGCTTTGTATTTCGTGCCGACTCCGGTTGTCAATCCTCCACCCTGAAGCGAATCTATTACCACAACTTCACAACCGTGGTATTCCATTCCGGAAGGTAGAATTCTGTGATTGAGTAACCAAGGTAACATTGACAAATCATCTATCGTATCTATGAAGAGGTTATCATTTATGGAAGATCGCATTCCGTTATCCATTAAACCATAAATCCGGTCCGCCACTCGTTTCACATCACTCAAGCTTTGTTCGGTTGGTACATATAGTACTTTCACACACTGCCCAGCCAGGTCCCCTAGTATTTGGAGAGCTAAAGTAGTCTTGCCAATTCCGGGTTCGCCGGCCAAGAGATAAAGCCCGCCTTTTATTAAGTTAAAACCAATGGCTTTCGTGAGCCAGGGTAGGTTCGAAAGATGTAATCCCTCGCGTCCTTTGTCCTCAAGTTCGCTAATTTTTGGCATCTCAGACCTCCTTTTATGGTTTTAATTCCTAAGTCCAGCGAAGACCTTATCTTGTCGATTGTATAAAAGAAAGAGCCTGCCCAATAATCGGAATAATTACTAGCTACTATGCTCTGTTTTTATCTCTAAGGACCTGTATTAGATAATGCTCTCCTCTTGCGAAAATGTTACTCCAATGCTCGTTTACGATTTTCTCGAATTTGGGGCGGATGGACGCTTCTAGGCCGGCTAGGCGGTATGAGCGTAACCTACTCAAGGCTACAGATCCAGGGCGTAACCGTTCAAGAGGAACAGCCGCAAATAGCCAGTCTTCAAACATCTGCATTCGAAGTACAGCCAGCAGTGGCATATACCCGTCCCTTGCTCGGTCTTTTAGAGCCCCTATGTTTTCCTTGGAAACCGGGACACTCTGTCCTTTGGTAGTCTTAACCTCTAGTGCATAACGGGTAATATCTTCCGTCGCTGCATCTATATCAACGCCCTGAACCCCGCGTTCAACAATATGGTAGAATCCAGCCTCGTAAAAGGCAAGAGCCAACAGCTTTTGCGCGATTTTCCCAAAAATCCCTGGACCGAATTTATCTCGGATCTGCTGCAAATACTGAAAAGTGTTGGTGTTCATTATAACGTAGTCCTTACGACTTGAGGTCCGTCCTTATCAGTCCAATCAGTGAAGTCATATATAGCCTTGATTTTTGTAATATGAGTTGTAAGAAGGTTTTTAAATTCCAAGTCAGGCGTGGCGATGACAAGTTTCCGGCGGTTCGCAATGTCCTCAAGCACGCTAACGAGTTCGCGTTTCATTTCCGGACCAAGACTCTGAGTTGGATCATCCAGTATGAGGAAGGCAAAACGTTGCGAGTCAACTGTTGCTTCCGATAGCCCCAAGAAAAGGGAGAGAGCTAAACAATTTAGGTCACCCTGGCTAAGGATAGGTGTTGGATCTGTGCCATCCTTACTCTTAAAACTATAAGAATTTAGTCCGGTTCGGCTGTCTTCAGCTACCTCCATCACGAGCCCGGGTATGGTCGGATGTTTAACTATGGCGCAAAAGTATTTATCCAAAGCCTGTTGTGCTGAATGTATCCTGCTTTCTGCCTCCTCTAGTGATGCTTCTGCTAGATCAACTTTAAGTGCTCTAACATCCTCTACAAATTGCGAAGCTTCGTTTAATGATTTTTCAAGTTCGAGGAATTCTTTTGTTTCCCATATGTGCTCAATTACGGTTCTTTTTTGCTGATATTTCAAGATCTCGTCTATTGTTCTTAACTTCCCCAAGTTGCCGTATAGGTCCGAAATTTTTGTTCTCTTCTTAGATATAGCCTCGCCGATTGACTTCTGTTCTCGTGCGATTTGTTCAAGTCGTGTGCTGAGAATAGCCTGTGCGTCTTCTTCTTTCCGAAATTCTCGTTCGATTGTTTGAGCAACTAAGCGGAGACAGTCATCGCAATTGGAATGAGCCTTTCCCAGATTCTTCTCCAGTAGTCCAAGTCTATCCTTTAACGAGTCAAATTCTTCGAGTTTTGACTGGCACTCCCGCTTTTGTTGCTCCAGTTCCTCTACCTGTGCTTTAACTTTCTGTTCCCACTCGGTCTCTAAGTGCGATAGTAAACTTGGTGCGTTAGCACCACATAATGGACACCGTCCCCCCTCGATGTCCGGCACTACCTCCTTCAAATACCGTACAGCTTCTTGGATCAACCTTGCCCGAGTGTTCGTCTTATATATCTTGTCATCAAGCTCGTCTATCTGTTGCTGCTCTTTCTGGGCAGCTTTGACCAAAGCTGCTTCATCCCCAAATTGCTTAACGAACTTGTCTCTTTCTTCTTGTGCTGTTAATTCCGCACCTTTAGCTTCTTCGTACTGCCCTTTGAGAGTGACCAGTTTCTGTTGTTCTATTGCCAAGGCTTCCTGCTTGAGTACATCGGGTGCTTGTGTCCACATTCCATCTGCCTGAATTTTCACCCATTCCCGGAACTCGGCAATCTCGTTAAATGTCACCGGTACGGTAGCCTTGAAATCGGCAGTCCCCAGATCTTCTGCGAGGGACTCAATTGCTTTAGCGATGCCCGCAGCGCGGTTCAGTGCCTCATGTTCTGTGAATGTCTCCTCCGATATGCCCTCAGCGATAGCCTTCTCTCTTTCCTCTTTTATCAAATTGTCCAAAGTCCGAATAGCCTGCTCGCAACGCTTTCGTAGTGTTTCGCGACTTCCTTCCATGCCCTTTAGTATGTCTTCAAGTCTCGCCCCAGTAATCCCCTTCAGAATTTCTCTGTATGGCGAAAGGCCGAGAAGCCTATCGATCGCGTCGTTTCGTTCCTTTGGTTCCTGAGTAAGAATAGCTCGAATTGCTTCCTGATGTTGATAGACAGCAGTCATGAAATCTTGGAAAGATGATCTAAATAGTGTGAAGAGCATATTTTCAGCGTCATCATCTTCGAGCTGGGCTCCGTCTGGAAGATGCACGGTTACTTTTTGCGCCACACGTTTCCTACCAACACTCTGCTCTCGTACTACCCTATATATCCCTTCAGGCCCCTCGAACTCCGCTGTGACACTTACTTCCCCCTGCTGTAAATAGCGGTTGGTAATTTCCCAGCCTATACGCTCCCTAATACCGGTTTTTTTGCCTACGCAGTCTTCTCCGAAGAGACACCATTCCACAGCATTTAGAGTGCTACTCTTACCGCGATGATTCTCTCCGCACAGTAGAGTGACTGGACGGTCAAAGGTAAATTCTTGTTCGCCAACGAATCCTCGAAAGCCAAATACCTTGAGTCTAGCAAGTTCAAACATATTTATCCTCCCCTATGCCATCTCGTCTAACTTCTCCAGCAATGCAGTAAATTTCTCTTGGATCTTGGCCATCAGACCCACCAACTCACTTGCAACCCCATCTGCTCCTTCTTGCTCGAATGACTGGATAATGCTCTGCCACAAGGACATCCTTTCGTCTGACCGCTGTTCCCTATCACTGATTTTCTCAAGAACTTTTTCGTTGTAGCCCATGTCACCACCTCTAAGATATATTCGGTTGTTGTCAATATTATACTATAGTGTGCTCTTCTTTCATTCTTACTTGCTAACCAATATACTATTTGTAGATTAATTCACATTGGACTTATAATATAAACCACTATTGATAACTCTGTCAATAGTAGGATTTGTCTAGTGGTTATTACACATTCCGTCAACTTATTACTTTTTTTTCAGAGTATTGACATTAATGCCTATGAGGACTACACTACCAATCGAAACTGTGAACGAAGCGTTGTTTAGGAGGTGTCAGATGGCAATAATCGAGGAAAGTATTAACATCAAGTGTCCGATCGATAAGGTATTTGCTTACACAACGAATGTAAAGAGCTGGCCGAAGTGGCAGTCAGCTATAATAGAAGCAGAGCAGACATCTCCAGGGCAGGTGGCTATCGGGACCACATTTAGATGGATCAGCCACCGGATGGGACTTAGGGTAAAGGCAACCGCAAAGGTTACAGAGTACGAGTTAAACAAGAGGTGGAGTAAAAATATAGTCACTAGGGTTTGGGTTATGGAAGACAATCTGTCCTTTGACCCCATAGATGGAGGCACAAAGTTCGCTCTGCGGTGGGATATGAAGATAACCGGGTTCCTAAAGCTTTTTTCTCCGATGTTAGTACGCACGGCACGAAAGTCGATGAAAG
>JABXGV010000242.1 GCA_016550485.1 archaeon | reverse complement strand
CAAACCCTTCGAGTTCGCCCTTCGCCAACTGGATGTCCACGCAGAACATGTCATCCATGTTGGTGATCGAATCAAAGAGGATGTAGCCTGTCGACAGCTTGGCATCTACTTTATCTGGTCTACCTTCCATCTCCCATTCCCAGGTCACCATGAATACCTAGCAGCGTTTAAGCACGCATATGACAATACAGCCAATACTTACCCTTGGCTACTAGCTATTATCGAAGGCATACTCTAATTCTCGAATAACAAAATTCCCTAATGCAAGGAGAATGACTTGCCGAACAGCCTTTGATGGTGTTCTAGAGTGTTGAACAGCGTCTTCTGAAATTAGATTAATTCAACTCAAGTTGTTCTAACCTGTAGGATAATAGGGAGGCGCTGCATTGGCTTTCCCTGTTGATTGACATGTCGGTCGTGTCAAGGATTCGGGCTGGCTTCCTGAAGGTGAGTGGCTATCTTGTTCCGTTGATTGTGCAGATTCCGCCGATGGGCGTGTATCCTGCGTTGATGACGTTGCCCCTGGTGTTGTATCTCGTGTTGTTGGGGCAGCAGCTCCCTGCGAGTCTACACCTAGCGGTGGTGGACTTTGTGCAGAGTGGGTCGTTCTTCTCTCCATTGGCGCTGGGCTTTGTAGTAGTTGGTCTAGCTCTAGCCATCTTTTCCATCGTATTCTTGGTGTGGCATCGGAAGGAGGGGCTGGTTACGTCGGGTCCGTACCGGTTTATCCGGCATCCCCAGTATACGGGGTTTCTCCTGTTGACCTTAGGGTTGACGGCGATGAGCTACACGCTGCTCAAGACCACCTATGGGATGGGCTGGCTGACTCCGGAGGCGACACTGGTAGTCTGGTTTGTAGAGCTGGGCCTGTATCTTCTCCTGGCTCTAATCGAGGAGTACTATCTTTCCAAGAAGTTCGGCGAGCAATTCACCGCGTACCGGGATCGGTCGTCTTTTCTTATACCAATGGGGAGGCTTCGGGGCTTCGATATCCCTCTCTCTGTCTTGGTTCTGAGTGGGTGCCTGTTCTTCTTGGTCTCGCTTGGTGTGCAGCCCTTCTTTGCCTAGTGATTCAGGGCACTTTCTGTCACACGGAGCTAGTGGTTCGCTGGGTCCTCTTTCCCATCAGGTCTTGGCGGATAGTCTATACATCTTCTGCGCGTATGCCTTCGCTAGCTACTAATCTTAGGATAATTCCGGTGAAATAGAGAATCACGCCTGTGACAAGAATTGTAATCCCTATGAGCGATGTAAGCCAGAGGAGGAGGTTCATGGATAAGACTGTGAGAGAGAAGAAGCTCCCTAGTAGGATGAGTGTATTGGCTGCCCAATGTAGGCGTTTCTTCTGTGGTGTACGGCGTGGTAGGGAAAACGGATTGCTACTTGTGAGTAACACCCACACGACGAGGATACACACCACTATTCCTACGATAACTAGGAGGAATACTGAGGACGCAAAACTGTACCTATAAAGCATTATGTTCTGTGGTATGCTAAGTGCGCTGAGGACCAAGCTAAACATGATGAAGATGTAAACGAGGAGGGGAGTGTGCCACCAGTGCCGCCAAAAGAACCGTTTAGAGCCCGGGTGACGTAGCGCATCCAAGAAAAGGGTAAAACAAATGCAAAAAATAATGACGAGGATTACACCAGTATTCAAATGGGATAGGGAAAAAGTGTTGTAGGGAACGTTGAGTATGAAGCGGAAAACCATGCTCATTACACCCCCGACTTCTAATAGAGGTGTTCGAGTATTTTAATGTGGTAGCTGGGTGTTCTGAGTGGGTGCCCTGTCTTCCATTGTTTTCTTGGTGTCGGGTCCTAAGTTCTGTGGTGAGGAGGCTAGTGGAAGCCTTTTCCTAGGTCAGATTTCTGCAGGCCCACTCCCCACTCTAGTAGATTTATGAAGGATTCATAGTGCGCATCCGGATATCTGGTCCATCGATCAGATTCGGTGAACCGGTTGGGTCTTGGTGAATCCGCTAGTCTTGCTTTTCCGTGGGATCCCATATGTCTCCGAAGAAGATGAGGGCAAGGACGAGTTCCGCGCCGTTGAGTCTGCTGACAAGGTACTCAATCTTTTCGGAGTAGAGCGTGCCATGATTCCAGGCTTGCTTAGCGATATCCAACATGGCACCCCAGCGGCCAGGGATACCGAGGGCTTGGGCGACATATTGTTCGTCGTGTTTAAAGTTGATACTTCCTTTCAGGTTGTATGAGGTCAAGTATTAACACCTTGACAAGCCGACGCTTCTAGATTTATTAGCTTTCTGGTTATCCCTTAATCAGGGCTCCATGTTCAGCTCGCGCTCCAGCAGGTTGATGAAGGATTCATAGTTACGCATCCGCGCCTTGGCGGTTCGTCGTCCCGGTTCGGTGAACATGCTGGCTGCAATTTTCCTAAGCCCCGGTAGGGCGTTTCGCATTCTTTCAAGAATGTCATCGAGGTTGGGGTTGGGCTCGTAGCGGAGGCCATTGATGAGGTAGAAGATCATGCTGGTGATGCCGAGTTTTGCGAGCTTGTCGGCTTCCCAGACCACCTGGGCTTCAAGGGGTGTCAGGGGCTCATCGCGGGTATATCCTCCGTGTTTCTCGATGGCATCACACACCCGCTCAACCACCTTTGGATTGACGCCCTCCTTCAGCAGGTATGTACGAGCGACAGCAGCGCATTCCTGTCCATGCGGACCCCCAGTTCCTTCAGTGCTAGGTTTTGCCACATCGTGGAACCACGCTGCCATGACGACCACATCATAGTCAGCACCCGTCTCCCTCGCTAGATACTTCGCAATCCTAACAACTTCGATTACGTGAGTACCTCTATAGTTGAAGAACGGTACATCTAGCCTGTTGAGGAAATCAGTCCATTCTTCTATTGCCACAGCTGCGCTCTCTTTAAGGACGCGTGCCTTCATTCGTGCTTCCAGTCCGTCGATCATAGGAATCACCTCCACACCGTCCAACCTACTTATGAATATGACTTCTCTTGGAGGAAGACCTAGCATATAAAAGGAAGAATCCCACAGTTGCGCCAAGGAACTTTGAATGTAGCACCGCAACGAAGGAGTGATTGAACAT
>JABXGV010000241.1 GCA_016550485.1 archaeon | reverse complement strand
TTAGCAGTTTTTCTACGGAGCCTTTGTAGGTTTCGGGAATGGCGGTGATACTTTGGGGCTTGTAAGCAATCTTCAACTCACCTCTAGCCGCCTTTTCGAAGTAGGGCTGAAGACCAGAGCCACGGTAGTGACGGATGATTTCAGACCATTCTGGAGGTTGCTCGAACTCGCCTAGATTCGGTTTTAGCTGTAAGGCAAGAATTTTGAGCGCCGTAGACTTGCCAGTGCCATTAGCGCCAACAAGCCCTGTTACTGCCCCGGGTGCAGGGATTGGTAACCTGAATAGCTTGAAGCTATTGGGTCCATAGCGGTGCGAGGTGTCCCTCTCTAACTCGTCGGCTATGTTTACAATACTTATTGCTTTAAAGGGGCATTTGCGCGTGCATATGCCGCAGCCCGTACAAAGTAGTTCTACAATACGTGGTTGACTATCTTCCTTCTCGAACACCACGGCATCCTCCCCCATTCGGACTGGGGGGCAGAAACGGCGGCATTCCTTTGAGCATTTGGGGGGATTACAGGATTTTTTGTCTAGTACAGCAACGCGCAAGGTAATATCACTCCATTTTTCGGCTCGTGCACACTTCTTTAGTCTTGTGGGCTTCTCAATTATCAGTAAATTTACTGTTACCAGCCTTAGGGTTGGCTATTGAGCCATCTTGCTCGCTGAACTAGAAAGGAAAGAGCTGTAGCTGCACGCTGCGGCGTTGGGAAGTTGGGGATAGATGCTTTCTCGAGCAGCGGCAAACTCTCTGCCACAATATCTCCTGCCATCCAGCAGGTGACGAGAGGTTTTGAGGTGCAAGTTCTTTTTGCCGCAATAACTGCCTTTGTGATTGCACGGATGTCACTGAAGGCTGGAGGGACGCATACTACAAGCACGATGTCAATATTCTTATTGGCTAGTAGAAGTTGCACAATGTGCTGATAAGTTCCTTCATTACCTTCAGGTCCCACATCTACTGGATTATCTACGGAACAGGATGGTGGAAGAACCTTTTTCAGATGCTGCATGAAAGTTGAATCAAACTGAGGAACAGTCAGACCAACATGAGCACAGGCATCAACAGTTAGTACACCTGGCCCTCCACTATTCGTCATGATGGCAACTCTGTCACCGGTAGGTAAAGGTAGTGCAGTTAGCGTCTTACAGGCATCAATAAATTCGTACAATGTGTTTGCCTGAAGGATGCCAACTTGGCGAAACGCCCCTGAATAGATTGCTTGTTCGCCTGCTAGCGTTCCAGTGTGGCTAGCTATCGCACGAGCTCCTGCTCTAGTATTTCCAGGCTTTAGTACCAGAATTGGTTTGTGAGGGGTAACTAAACGGGCTGCTAAGAGAAACTGCCGAGCCTGTCGTACAATAAGCCCCTCAAGATAACAGGCAATCAGATGACTAGGTTCATGTTTATTGAGGTATTTGAGCAATTCATCTGGACCAATATCAGCTGCGTTACCGTAACTGACAAACATGCTCAAACCTAAACCTTCAGCACGTGCCAGCGCGAGGAACACTGCACACATTGCTCCACTCTGTGATATGAAGCCGAGATTTCCCTGTTGAACACGGTTTTCGAAGCTAGCATAAACGCTTTCCCAAGGTGCTGCATACCCAGCACAATTAGGACCTAGAAACCGCATTCCATAATGACGAGCTTTCGTAACGAGTTCCTCTTCCGCTTTTCCTTCACCGAGTTCACTGAATCCTGAACTCATTACTATTACTGCCCGAACACCCTTTCGCCCACATTCATCCATTGCCTTTAATACAAGCTCCTTTCGCAGAACAATTATTGCGAGATCAACTTCATCAGGAATTACTTCGATGGATGGAAAAGCGGGCATATCTAGCAAGCGCGTAAGCCGAGGATTTACTGGGAAAATTAGACCTGAAAATCCTCCTTGCACCAAACTGTTTACTACTACAAAGCCAATCCTACCCGTCTTATCCGAAGCACCAATCACAGCTATAGAGCGAGGATTAAAAAGCGAGTCTAGCTGAGATAACGGCGAATCTGAAGACTCCAAATCAACACCAGCCACCGAGTTGGCTTATGGTGTTGTCGGAGCCTTCAAGACGCCTATAAGGATTACTCCTAAAATGAGGAGGATAATTTTACTTGTTTTCTACAAGTTTGGCTATCTCTCGGAAGCGAGAACGTAAAGTTACTTCGGTAATGCCCAGAGCAGAGGCAACCGTCTGTTGTGAGCGGGGTTCTCCGAGTAGTTTTGCTGCGAGATAGATGGCTGCTGCGACATAACCCTTTGGGTCTTTTCCTGATAAGCGAAGTTTCTCAGCTGCCAAAGCCAAGATTTTCTTTGCCTTTTGCTCAACTTGGATGGATAGTCCTAATATACTAGCGAAGCGAGGGACAATCTCTGCAAGGTTTTGCCTTTTTGGCTTCAAATCTAGTGTCTTCACAAGAAGAACATAACATCGTTTGATAACTCGTTCCTCTTCTTCTGAAGCATTGAGAACGCTATCCATAGTAAGCGGGAAACCACAAGTTTTACAGGCTGCAAAGATACAGGCTGCAACCATCGCCTTAATACTGTGGCCACGGAGAAGATCGTTTTTGTAGGCCTTCCTATAGAATATTGCTGAGGTCTCTCGGATATGACCTGGTAGACCAAGCTTTTCAGATAATCTCCTGACCTCTGTAAATGCAATGGTGAAGTTTCGGCGCCGCCAAGATGAGCGGGAGTTCCATCGCATGATACGTTCTATTCGTCCTTGACGTTCAGCAGATACACTGGTTCCGTTAACCCGATGAGATACGGTTGTCGAGAGGCCGTAGTCAGGTAACATCTGTGATAGAGGAAGACCGTTTGAGGTCCTCCGAGCCTTTTCTTCAGGGGTGAAAGCACGCATCCCTGGACGATGATCGATTAAGCTTTCAGAGAGAACAACTCCACAAGCTGCGCAGATGAGTTCTCCTCGTTGGGGGTCGTGGACAATATCTTGTGAACTGCAATCTGGGCACTTTGCGATGTTCGCGTGCTTTGCGACAGCTCCGTTAGGAGCATCTTCGACTTCATATGTCAAAGGAATATAACCTCACTAGAAAGGTGTTCATCCGGAGCTTTTTATAGCACCGCACTAATAGCAATAGAAACATCAACTTTTTCTTAAAAAGCTCAACAGTTTATGTATTTCAAGGAGTATTCTGCAGCAAATTGTATGTTTTTTAGGGTAAAACCTGTTCAATTTTTACTCAGAACAGACTGCTGAGAAACAGAAAGAAGAAAAGCCTAATCCACTTTAACTCTATACAGAATGTCTACTCTTCGCTGCCCCCAATGTCATCACCGAATCCACCCACAGGATCCTACATGCGGGTTCTGCGGCTTTCGATTTAGATATGATCGTTTCGAACGGGTACTTCCATTCATGCGACGACCGGAACGTCGATGGCAAGGACGGCTTTCACTTAGACAACGTTTATGGTCAACATTAACTGTTCCAAGTGTCGCATTCTGGGACATCGCCAGAGAACCTGACAGAGCAGGGGCTTTTTTGATTTTACTTGGAAATGTCTTTTCCATCTCTTTATTTTATCTCCTGATAATACTGAAGGTCACTGGCGCTACTAGTCTTATCTATGGCTTTTTGGCAGTTTTTCCTATTTCTACCCTTTTTCTTATTATCTACAATTTAGTCTTCTATGGCATAATCCATATGATTATCCGTCTTTCAGGAAGGAAAGCATCCTTCGGAGATACGTTCATTCTTGGCCAATACTCTGCTTTGCCTCTACTACTTGCAAACTTGCTCTCGCTAGGAGTTCTGTTTGTGTTGTTACCTGCCGTTTCAGCATCAGAGCTATCACGCCTAGTATATCCTTACCAGCCCATCTGGCTTGTTGTATTGGTTCTCACATCGATAGCTTCGCTTTGGGGAGCAGTTCTCTTAACGCTGGGAATTCGAGAGCGCTATCATATGTCCACTAGTAGCGCACTATTGACTACATTTACTGTAACGATAATAGTTGTGCTGTTAGGAGTATTTGCTAGGCTAGTTCCAATTACTTGATTATAACAAGCAGCTTCAAGGGTTGTGCTAGGCTGTCATCATTGATGAAAATTGGTTCTTTCTTCTTCACACGTAATTTTCCAAGAATCTGTTCGTCTGATAATATTCGTCCCCGGAACATTATCTTAGGTGCTACGAGCCCGAAGGTCATGATGAGCCGGTTCTTCAACTCAGTTACAGACTCTTCTCGACCTACCGTAAATATCTCGCCCTTTATCCTGAATCGATCGCTGCACAGGAAACAATTTGGGTTAAGGGCTAGCTTGAGAATAGTGAACCGTTGATAAAGCCCGTCATAGAAAAGAAAGTTATCAAGAGCTTTACCAATGCCCAACAAATGCTTTAACACCTCTTGGAATTGGATACCAGCAATAACCGTTGCGACACTTAATAACGAAGGAAATTTAGGTGGTGGCTCCTCCGTCTTACGTCGCTGCCCTGGAGGTGTGCAGGCTTTCTGTAATCGTTCCTGGGGGATAAGCGGTTGACACTCTAAACAAGGGGTTTGAAAAGGAATCACTCGTTGAACGTTTCCCCACCACCCAAACATACCTCCGTGAATTAATGGTTTCCTTTTTTGGACGCAAAGCGAGTTTAGCCAGCGGCGCGCTTCGAAGTTGTCAAGACCATCTACAATGAGATCCATTTCATCCCAAACCGTTTGAGGGACCTGCTGAATGGACCTATTTAATGATAAAACTTGGACATCAGGGTTAGCTGCCCTGAGCCGCTGACCTGCCACAACCGCTTTGGGTTCCCCAATGTCTTGGTCAGTATAAAGAAACTGTCGGCTGAGGTTTGACATTTCAATTGTGTCAAAGTCCACAATTACTACTTTGCCAATGCCGGTAAGAACCAAGTCAAGCGCGACTATAGTACCCAGTGCGCCAACACCTGCAACCAGAACAGAGGCCCGTGCCAGTCGCTCTTGGTCCCACCCATCCATTAGAAGTTGCCGTGCATACCGATCGAAGGTATGATAGACTGGAGAGCGTTTTTCCTCTGGCCTAGCCTGGTCAGCCATGTTAAGACCTCTGTATTTGATCCCATCCAGCATGGCGGCGAACCCATTCTCGAACGGTTTGCTCGAATTTTCTTGGATTCTGCTTGATTTGGCGAGCAGCACTCTGATTTAATGGGTCGTCGGGGTTTGGAAAGTTCAAAAGGTTACGTAAGGTTTCTACTAGCCCCGTTAACGACGTACTAGGTAACCAATCCTTTCCTATTATTCCCACGCACACTCTTCCTCTATGAATGTTTGGGTGCCAAATTTTTGTGATGAATCGGACCTTTGGTGGCTCATATGGAAATGCTCTAGGAACAATAATTTGGATAACAAAGACACCGCCGTCGTAGATTCCAGTACCTAGGATGAAGCCCTGCCAGCGTCTCAGATCACCGTTAATTGGTTGGAATGACGGCTCTTCTGTCTCCATCGACTTTGCTTCTAGGGCAAGCCTTGCCCAAAAGTCCTCTTCTGATAGCATATGTGATGCGCCTCAGCGGGAAAAACGTTCCCTAATACAGAATAAAAGAGTTGGCATCGCCTTGAATATTTTTTCGGTTATTTCGAGCTTACCTTAATCCTTGTATAATTTGGCATAACCTCTCGGCTAAAATAATAGTAGAAGGAGGAAGTGGCGCCCAAAGGCGCACCATTCCTTAGGTTCTTAACCTCCTTCTGTTCGAGTGATTAGGTATAAAACATCTTGGTGGGTAATGCCTTCGCCTTTGATGGTTTGTTCGTCATTCATCTGATGACCACGATAACTAAGAACAACGATGTTAGGGGGAATACGTCGCATCTGAGCAACTTTCCGCCGAATTTCGCCAATTGTCGTGTTGGGTTCAACCTCTAGGAAGACAGAATCGCCACCACCGATTGCCGGACGGATTTCAATACGCATTTCTCTTCTCACCAGCCTATTTCCTGACGGGTTTCAGTTTTCTGAGTGGGATGCGAGAACGACATATTGGGCAAACGCCTTTCACCTTCACCCATTCTGCGAGGTGCTCGTAATGGGCTGGGTTTCCGCATTTCGGGCAGAACACTATGGTTTGCCCTGGACGGATTGGGAGCCCACAGACACTACACTGTCGTTGAGGAGTGGTCCAATCCCACGTTCCGATTTCTTTGATACGTGTGATTATGAACCGATCCTCGGTCATTGTAGTACTCCTGGTCGTTTCCGCTTGCCTCCTCTACTAATCGCATTAATAAAAACCTATGCAAACAGAGCTAATGCTTTGTAAAGAGTTGTGGAGTGATTAATCAAAGCTTTTAAGGCGGGGATGAGTTACCTTGAACGTGCGCTTCAGGGGCGGATATTGCTTTGTCAGAGGCACCAAAGTTTAAAATTGAGATTGAAGCAATTAAGACACCCAAGGGACTAGTACCAACCGTTGAGTCTCTGAGGCGTATAGTCAAGGCGCTTAACATACTGGATGCAGATTTTAATCGGATGAATCTTAAAATGGAGGCTAATATTCGCGCGCTCCTTCGGGAGGTAAAAACACTTCAGAAGCTGGTAGCGGATGATACAATTGCCTCCGAATCATCAGTGGAACGGCTTGGTGTCCTTGTAGAGCGTATGGGTGCACTAGAGAAGGATATCCGACAGCGGGCAGCAAGACCTGCTAAAGACTCTACTGCAGCATCTTTGAAAGCGCTGAAGGAGGAAATCACTCCTACCCTGACAAAGGCTGCGAAGCGTTTAGAACAAACATTAACGCTTTTTGAACGACGCCTTGATGAGTTTCTCCGTGAACTTAAAAGTAGTATACTTCTCACGGTTCGCCAAGCCACCTCTACCTCTTCTTCTCCGAAGTCTACTTCAAGAAGGCGTTCCAGAAGTAGCTAAACTTGACCTATTGTCTCGCTTGCTAAAGATTAAATTCCTGCTCTCCCTAACATGATTCGAACACAAACGTTATGGTGAGCTTTATGGCACAGGCAGTGCGAAGGAAAACTGAAATGGCGATTGCTCGAGAGGCCCAGTTGATGTTCCGCCGGGCCCCAACATTCACTCCAGTCGGGAATAATTTACGCCGGTGGCGCGGAAAGATCAAGGGCGGACCACGGGGTAGAGAGGAATTCCTCGTTGAAATCATCGTACCGCCCAATTTTCCAGCTCAGCCGCCAGTTGCACGCATGTTGACACCAACGAAACATCCTCGAGTAGACAGTGAGTCAGGTGCGATTCATCTACGAATTGTAACCCAATGGCAACCCCATTACCACATTTACCAAGTTGTTAACAGTATCAAGGGGCTCTTTGCTCGAGAACCTCCTAAAGTAGATGAAAGCCAAGAACAGCCTGAAGTTGAGATGCCTGAGAGCGAGGAGCTTCTGCAACGACGATATCAAAGACTGGAACGAGAAGTTTCTCAACTTACTAGGAAGATCCAGGAACGCGATGAACAGATTGCCCGGATGTCTGCTCAAAGAGACACACATCGAATTCTGACAAGTGAAGCATCTGGGGAAGAAGAACTTGATGCATTAATCCTACCAAGTGATCCTTTGGAGCGTCAAAAACTTGAACTTGAGAGCGAAAGACTAGCTATTGAAGATTTACTGCAAAACCTAGAGGAGAAATTTGAAAACGCTGAAATTACAGCTACTGAGTACACCAAGCTCTACAAGCGGTATAAACGTCGTCTCTACCAGATAGAGAAGGCTCTTCAGGAGCTAGGTAAGTAAATTTCAAGCTGAGGCGAAATCCCATGGCTGTAGGAGAAAGGCGGCGGGGACGAAGACGGGTTCAAGAACTGAAAGCGGATTTATACGGTAGCATCGCAACCCTAGACAGCATCGTCAGGAAATTCGAAGAGGGCGATCTTAATCCTACACTCTATAAGCGCCAGCTCCGCTCTTTAGTGCGAGATACTTTAACGGCTAGACAGCTGCTTGAAGCAGAGGGTTCCAGCTGGGAAGAGTTCCTCCTCGAAGAACACATAGCAGAAAGATTTCCAGAAGCCTCTGGAAAACTTCAGATAGGGGAACAGGCACCTCAAGGAGAGACCCCTGTGGAACTAACAGGCCAGACCTCTGCAAAAATGGCAGCTAAGGCAGCGGATATTGTCTCAGACTTGATAACACTAATTGATATTGCCAAACTTGGTGATGTCGCTAGAATGGATTTAATCGTTCCCTTGCTAGATGATGCGATTATCTTACTCACGAAGTATCCGAATTTCCCCCCTGATTATTGGATTCTGGTTGCACTGAAGGAGTGGCGAGATAGCCTTCAAAAGCGCGACCCACGTGATAAACTCTCACCTGAAGAAGCCAAGCACCTAGAATTTCAGTCAATCCGCTGGTTGAATGATTTCAAACGACGTCTCCGGGAGATGGCTGCCGAATAATCATGCCGAGGCCGATAATTGATGAGGAGTTCGGCGTGGTCATATGCAGAGATGCGCGAGCGGTTGGTGAACGTCATAAACAAAGCCAATCTACAAATCAACGCCGAATATGTTCTTGAGGACCTTGATGTAGTTGTTGCCTTCGCGCAGGTTATGCTTGGTGCTGATCATCAGATTACAACTGAAGCACAAGAATGGTATGGATACTTCTGGGAAAAGTATTGCCATAACCTAGAACAACATGTAGAAGAAGATGAGGCGCGTCGTTTTGCGATGTGTGCAGAGATGTGGCTGAATCATATTCGTCGTCTTTAAGGAGGAATCGGAATGTGTGGGCTTCATGAAATAGAAAAACGGATGGAGATGGATGCCGCTTATCGGCGGAAACGTGCTAAGCTTATGCTTAAAGAGCTAGAACAAATGCTTCAGACCATAGCCGAACTCGGTAGCCAAGCAGAAAATTTCGAAAAATCTTACGGCGAAATCCTAGAAGATATGCCTGAACTAGGCGAAAAGGTCGCGGCAATTGCTAGAGAACTAGGAATTACTCTTCCCAGCGTTTCCACCCCCTCTGAAGTGGAGGATAAGCCAAGCCTCTTTGAGCGTATCACGGGACGTGGGCGTTTCTACGAACAGCTAGGTCTACAAATTCTTGATATAGCTAAAGAACGGAGAAGCGAAACAGGTGGCATTATGACTCTAGCTGAAGTCGTGATTCTCGTGAATAAACGTCGCCGCCATAGCGTTTCACAAGTTGATGTAGCTCGCGCCATCCATCACCTTACTAGTGCTAAGCTTATTCCAGGGCTCCACAAACTTAAGTCGGGTATTAAAATAGTTGAATTTATTCCTCGTGAATTTACTGAGGATCAAGTTATTGTGTTATCACTTGCTAGTCGAACTGGCTTTACAACACTTGAAGATGTCATGACTCAAACTCGGTGGAACAGAGAACGTGCACTCGCCGCGCTACAAAGCCTCAAAGATGCAGGTGCTGCTAAACTAGATGAATCATATGTTCACGGAACTCGATACTTCTTCCCTGGATTAACTCCTTCGGCATAACTGTGGATCCATAAGAGAGGCGTTTTTCTAGCGGCTGCTTCGCCTTCGAGTTATATTTTTATTTCGAGGACTTCCCGCTCCTTGTCTAACCATCGAGCCCGCTTCTGTTTCACAAGAATGTCAAGGATTTCACGAAGCTCGGACTTGGGGAGGCTTTCTAAATCGTCTCGCTGCTCCTTCAATTTGAAGAGGGTGAATGTTGTACGGCCAGTGTCTAAAGCCCATCGGTGAATTTCATCCGCCCATTCCTCATCAGTTTTCCAGAAAACTCGAATTAACCCCTCTGCTTCATCAATCCAGCGAGCCAGCTCTTGTTTCACAAGGCTTCCCAGTATAAATCTTACAGCACGACGCCTGTCTGACCGGATTCCATTGAAGGGGTCCAACATCACAAGCCGTCGGGTAGAAACAATGTGGAGCAGAACTTCACGACAGAAATCAAGTGTGAACCCTGCCCACTCAGCGCTCCATTGTTCAATATCTCTTTCTGAACTAGGGATTGCAAACATGAAAGCATAGCGCCCTCGTTTTGCAATCCACACATACCTTGATTTGAGGCGCTTGACCGCTAGTCTTGCAAGCTCCTCAATACTTCTTTCCTCCTCCTCTTCTACTGGCATCACAAGAACAGCTGGTTCTTCCTCTGCCTCATCTTCTTCCTCGGTTGAACGACTACTCTCCTGTTCTGCCTTTTCGAGAACTTGGAGATACTCCTCATCACTGAGACGCACAGGTTTGGGTGAATCCTCCTTTTCTCTGGTCCGCCTTCTTGTCTTCTCCTTGACCACATTCATCCCCTACTAGGTCCCATGCTTCTCCTCCCATTCCTTATACCGCTGCATCTCCTCAGGCGTAATTGTCGTATGAATATGACTCAAGCTGTCAACGAAATCTTTCTGACGGACTGGACGCACCGGCTTCTCCTTATCCCGGATATCCCCCGAAACATCAAGTTCGCGAATCGGTTCCAGAGCAGCTTCACGGCATATATGGGCGATATCAGAGCCTGCAAACCCATCAGTCAAATCGCCTAAATGGTCAAAGTCCACATCGCTATCTAAATCTATGCCCCTTGTGTGAATCTCGAAAATCCGTACCCTTGCATCCTTTTCAGGAGTAGGAACATAAATACGTCGTTCAAAACGACGACGAAATGCTGGATCAATATCCCACGGTCGGTTTGTCGCGCCTAACACGATAACCCGATCATCCTTCCTGCTCTTCATACCATCAATCTCAACAAGAAACTGCGTCTTCAGACGCCGTTCTCCGCCGACTTGATCACTACCACGCTCAGCTGTTAAAGCATCAACCTCGTCTAGAAACACAATAGAGGGCTGAGACTTCCTAGCAGATGTAAACAGCTGCTTAACTAGTCTCTCTGACTCACCCAGCCATTTAGAAACAAGTGATCCAGCATCTGCGTTGAAGAATGTAGCATCAGTTTCGTTAGCGACTGCCTTGGCAATCAATGTTTTACCACAGCCAGGTGGACCAAAGAGTAGGACTCCTTTCCAAGGATGACGAGCACCAGTAAACAGATCAGGCCGGAGAATAGGTAGAATAATCGCTTCACGGAGTGCCTGTTTAGCTTCTTCTAGATTTGCAACATCCTCCCACTTGACACTTGGCTTCTCCCGAATAACAAGGCTTGCAATGTCATCCTGCAGCTCAGAATCTGGACCCTCCGATTCGGTATCTCCGATATCGGGGCCAGGTCCACCGATTCTAACACGACCACTCCGCAGCAATTTAGCCCGAGCAATATACTGCTCAGCTCGCTCTAAGGCGATAAGTCGCATCTTCGGCATCCTCGAAATCCTCGCTGCCTTTGCTAGTATATCTGCAGCCTCAATGTAAATGGAAGCTGCTTCCGAGCGCTTCCCTGCTCTATCATATTCAGAGGCTTTACTCGCCTTTTCTTCCGCGAGTCTCATGAGATATTGTGCGCTACTCAACTCCAATCAACCTGCCAGGAGGACACAAGCCACTAGTAATAAAACGCCTTCTTTAAGATATTGTGCGCTACCAAACATGTGCTCGGTGGAAACATGTGGTAGATTCTTTCTCAATATTAACTTGTAGGTAATGAGAGCTAGTTACAAAGACTTAATTTGCCGTATTCTAATTATCCCATGACGTAAAGATAATAAGCCTCACATTCTGAAGAGCAAAACGGAAGAATATACCATGTCAGCAATTAGACGATTCAAAGAATGGCTCGGCGGAAAGCCTTCATTAAAGAAGTTGATATTTAGACTTGATGTCTTCTGCCGTAAGCTGGATTTACAGCGTAAGATGTTAGAGAAGGAGGCTAGTAAGAGTCGTCAGAAAGCGAAGAGATACCGGCTTCAAGGTAATATGGATGCTGTTCGTCTTTATCTACAGCATCATTTGCGGTTCCAGAAGTGGGCTCTTTCTGTGGACGCGTATCGTTTACGTATAGAAGGATTACAGACCCAGTTGCGGCAAAGCGAGGCAATGGGTGATCTCGCAAAGATTCTTGGTCAGCTTAACGCTGCTTTAGGTGGGCTAAAAACCCAGGTCAAGGTACCTGAAGTCGCCCAATTGGTGGACCAGATTGAAGACAACCTTCGCCACTTCGAAATGACTCAGGAGATTGCTGATTCAGGGATGGAGCGTATGTCGGTTTCCACCGAAGTTACGGATGGCGAAGTCAGCCAAGCACTAACAGAGCTTGATCAGGAAATCGAAGTAGAAACTGGTACAGCCCTTCCCCAACCAGAGCAACGAGTTTCACAACTAGAAGAAGAAATTCGAAGACTAAAGGAGGAAAGCTAGATGTCAAAAGGAAGGTTCAGTGCGTTATGGGAGAAGCTTTTCCCTAGGAAACCAGAACCAAAGGAAGACACTGTAGCCCGTATTCACCGGGTTGTAGATGCACTTGAGGTTCGGGGCCGGCAGTATGAAACCAAGGCCAAGGATGCACGAGTCAAGGCTATTCGTTATGTAAAGCGCGGAGATCGTAAAGCGGCAAAGTTGCAGCTTAGGAGACGGTCGAGATACCTTCGCAAGGCTAGACTGGTTGAACAAGAAATTGACCTAATGGAGCGGGGTGTAGAAGCCATTGAGCAAGCCCAAGGAGAAACTGAAGTGATGAGTGCGCTCCGTGGCATTGGTCAAACCCTTGAACAGCTACGCGAAACCGCATCGCCCGAGTCCGCACGGGAAACTATCTTGGAAACCCAAGCGCTCATCGAGGAGGCAGAATCGACAGAAGAAATCCTCGGTCTTGGACTGGATGACGAAGAGTTGGATGCTGACGTCGAGGCAGAGTTAGAGGATATTGAGACATTGGTTGCCCTTGAAGAGGCAGGTCAACTACCAACAGTTCCAACAGGCGAGTCAGATATCACGACAGGAGAACTCACATCAGAAGAAAGACGAGAACGCACCCGCAAAGAACTTGATCGCCTTAGAAAGGAACTAGAAGAATAATCGGTTAAAGCTGGCTCATCGTATTCCTTGATGTAATATGGTCTAGCTTTGACCATTTTTCTTGGACTTTATGTGGCTTTTTGTCGAAAAGCTCTCATGAAACCATTGGCTACCCCTGAAGCTAGTGATCCGACTCGAGTGAGCCTTACCACAGAGGATGTTTTCAGAGCTGTGGACCGTAAACGAGACCGCATCACTACCCTCTTGTGCGATTTGATTCGGATTCCTACTATTGTGCCCCCAGGCAATAACTACGAAGACATGGTCAACTACCTCGAACCTGTCTTTCAGAAGCTAGGATTTCACACAGAACGTGTCGTTATCCCAGAAGAACAAATTGAGAAAATCCCCTACCCCCTAGAAGGTCCACGGACTAACTTGGTGGCGACTCGCAACCACGACAAAGAAGAGGCCGTGACCATCTATGCCCATATGGATGTGGTGCCCATCGAGGAGCCATGGACAAAGGACCCCTTCGGGGGTGTTGTCGAGAATGACCACATCTACGGACGCGGCGCCTTCGACATGAAGTCAGGGATTGCCGCAATGATTGTAGCCCTCGAAGTCATGGACGAACTCGGCTTACCCCCTCATTTCAACATTGTGTGTACGCTTTGCACTGATGAGGAGCTTGGTGTCTACCCAGGAATCTATCACCTAGCTAAGGAAGGCTACGTCAAAGGCCACCTCCTCAACACCGAGTTTGGCTCGCAAATGCCCATCATTTCCCCAGGACTTGCGGGGTCACTTGAGGTGACTGTTCGAACTAAGGGGCGGAGCTGCCACTCGGGTATGAATTACATTGGCGTGAACGCGGTGGAAGCCATGGTGCCCATCCTCACCGAGTTGCTCCAGCTCAAAGCAGAGGTAGAGCAGCGTGAGTCAGCGGTGCCCATTGTTCCCTTCCTACGGAGTATGGGTGCACCCTCGGACAAGCTCACCCCCATGTTCAACATCGATATCATCCGCGGAGGCACAAAATCCAACATAGTTCCAGCCGAATGCGAACTGGTGATCAACCGTCGCTACATCCCCGAAGAAGCCTACAGCGATGTCGTCCAAGAAATCCAAGATGCGGTCGACCGGGGACACGCTAAGAGCAAAGCCTTAGATGTCGAAGTCAGTGTGGTGGATTCCTACCGCCCATTCAAAGCCGACCCAGAAAGCCGCTACAGCCTGAAGATGCGTGAAGCCTTGAAAGCCGTCCATGGCTATCAGGATAGCGACTTCGTTGTAGGCAGTGCTGCTGGCTCCACAGACATGGGCTTTGTCGCCCAAGCACTAAAGACTGACAAGTTCATTGGCGTTGGCGCTGCTACCCTAGGCAACATGTCTGCTCACAAGCCCGATGAATGGGTTAGTGTAGACACTCTTACCAAGATGGCCAAACAACTTGTCCATTATCTTGCCCTCTAGTTCATATTAGCGGGTACTTGAGTCAGAAAAGTTTGAGGATCTACAGAACGAGATATGATACAATCACGTTTGACCCTTAGGTACATTATACCACGTGATAGTATCATCAAGATGATTCGAGAAACTAAAAGCGAAACTCCCAGTAACACACCACCCTGTGATCGTCAATGCACTTATCCATGGGGATGACTATTCTCGAAATTTTATGTGAACGATTTTTATGACCTTCAAGCAATCACATAACCACATAAGTAAACGGGTCCTTTTGCTCCATCGTGGGTCTCGTTCAGTTCGAGCGAAGAGAGGGAACCAATCTGCAAGCTGCAGTCGGTCAGACCATCGAGGAACCTGCTTGGACGGATTCCCAAGACGGAGATGGAAGGCTAACTCTCCGGCACCTTGGCTCTTGAACCGCCGGTTCATAATCATATTGCCTATCCGTGAGGAAGCATCAAACTGCAGCTCCCCACCTGGAAACCGCTTTGCCAGTGCCCCGCAAAGCCCGGCAACCATATCCTCTTGGAAGTAGTCAAACAACCCTCCCGCAATCAAAAACACCTCCTTTTCTAATCGGGCGCGTATTTGGTCAAACCAGCTGAAATCTAGTACTGACTGGGCAATATACCGATGCCGCGGTGACTCAGGAAGCAACTGTTGACGATAAGCAATCGCCTCCGGTAAATCCAAGTCAAACCATCGAAGCGTGCCATTATCTACACGGGAAAACGTCGTGTCCAGCCCACAGCCCAAGTTAACAATCACAGCCTCTGGGTACCTTACAAGATACTGCCTAATCGCATCGTCGAAGGTCCTTGCCCGCACCAAGAACATGATCCCCAGAAACTCATCAACAAACTCCTCCAGCTTTACAAACTCGGCTGCTGCCTCGGGATGCCGCGCCTTTACCATCGCGTACACCTCAGCAGCTTTACTGTCAGAGAGTAGCTCTGGATACAGCGCCCCATAAGCAGCCCGTGCCCACAAGGGACCCACCATTGTTGACACAAGCCTTGATTGAACAGTGTCATCATCAGCAGATATCACAAAGCACCCTCTGAAAGAGTGGCAAACCAGCTAGAATAATTTTCTTACTAGCGTAGAAGGAACATCAGAAATATATTGTTTAAGATATTCCCTTTGATTAGCCTGTATCGAAGGGCTTAAGAGAACTCTTCCAGAAGCCCTCCACCGTTTTATCCTAACCAGCGTGTACGCGGTGGAATCAATGAAAGACATCATCTGGCCATCACCCCTCTATGAATTTATCCGGCTAGTAGAACCGGCACCCCTTGAGAAAACCGTGCTCGACTGTGGCGCGGGTGGATCACGCCCACCCCTTGCTCTTTTCGCCTCGCATGGCTACAGTGCCTACGGCATCGACCTCTCCGCTGACCAATTACAGAAGGCTATGGCCTTTGCCCAACAACATAACCTCGCCCTGAATCTCCGTGAGGCAGACATGCGCGCCATTCCTTTCCCAGACAATTCCTTCAGTTATGTCTACACCTACGAATCTCTATGCCACCTCACCAAATCTGACATCGCTGTTGCCGTCAACGAGATGACGCGCGTCCTCCGCCCTGGCGGATACTGCCTCATTGATTTCATGTCCACTGACTGCTCCTATTACGGCGCCTCCAGTCTCGGTCAAGAAACCGCTCCTGGCCAATTCCAGTATAGTGACAGTGACGGTCACCAAGTCGTTCACACCTTCCACCACGATAATGAACCGGGCCCCCTCTTTTCCTCTCTCCAAATCCTCCTGATTCAAAAAATAAGGACCCAATCATTCCAATCCAAGGAGGCCATCACTCACGCAAGATTATACTACTTCGCTCAAAACCCCCAGAACTCGGACCAACTGGACTAGCAGATATGCAATCAAAATCACCAAGATGTAGAAAGGCTAATAATGCCTCTCAGGTGAAACCTATTTGTTGGGGGTGCGCGGATAATTCTCCGATAGTAAGGAGGCAAACCCCCTGTGAAAAAACGCAACAAAATCATTCTAGGTATCGTGTTTTCCGTTATCATTATCGGTATCATCACCAGCACTAGTTTCTTCTTTATACTGCGCGCCCAGACCACCTTCCTCATCGAAGCCTATGACCCTGCCCGCGCCGACAATGGCACCACCCTCTTTGCTGACATGCACGACACCGCCAACCCCCGCATCGTCGAAGTCGACATGAATGGGAACGCCCTCTGGCAATATGTGCTCCCCGATGACCTGAAGGGGTTCACCAACCCCGGTATGGACGTCGAGTCCCTCCCCAACGGCAACGTCCTCTTCATCTGCCCGTTAAAAGGTGTCTACGAAGTCAACCGCGCCGGGACCATCGTCTGGTCCTACCTTAACTCCAAGGTCTCTCATGACGTGGACCGCCTCGCCAACGGCAACACCCTCATCTGCTGGGGTGGCAGCGATACCAAGACCGACCATCAAGCCATCGAAGTCAACCCCAGCGGCACCATCGTCTGGAGCTGGCAAGCCGCACCTCACTACGATGTGCCCCCCTATGACACCATCTCCACTCAGGGCTGGACCCACGCCAACGCCGTCCACCGCCTCGCCAACGGCAACACCCTCATCAACCTCCGCAACTTCAACCTCACCGTCGAAGTCAACCCTAGCGGCGCCCCCGTCTGGGAAAACGACTGGACCAGCCTCGGCGACGACCCCCACGACCCCGAACTCCTCTCCAACGACCACCTCCTCGTCGCCCTCCAAGGACCCACCAGCCACCAAGCCGTCGAAATCGACCGCACTACCCACAGCGTCGTCTGGCAATACGGCCGCACCAACACCATCTTCGCCCGCGACTGCAACCGCCTCAGC
>JABXGV010000240.1 GCA_016550485.1 archaeon | reverse complement strand
TGACTTAATACTGAAACCAACAGGGTTCCTAGAACTTGATAGCATCAAGCCATTATTAGTTTACAACGCGAAAGACCGAATCTTCCATGCTCGACCAATGGACTTTTTCATTATTCGAAAATTTCTTGAAAAACAGGGTTACCCCATCATTTCATATGTGAAGGAAGATTTTGTACTCCCTCTCGAAATTAAAGAAGAACTCCGTCTAGACTATGTCTTAAGAAAGTATCAAGAGGAAGCCTTGAACCGTTGGCTCGGTGCCAATAAACGAGGAGTTGTAGTCCTCCCTACAGGGGCAGGAAAAACCGTCGTCGCCCTCGAAGCCATCCGTCGTCTTGAACAAAAGACGCTTGTTGTAGTCCCCACCATCGATCTTCTTACACAATGGCGAGATGTTTTAGAAACAAGCCTTCATGTTCCTAATGTGGGATTGTTGGGAGGTGGCTCTAAAAGCGTCAATCCAATAACTGTGGCTACATATGATTCAGCATCACTTATAGCTCCAAAAATAGCTGAACTCTTCGGACTCCTAGTCTTTGATGAAGTACATCACCTACCTAGCCCCACCTACCGCCTCGCCGCGGAGCTTTTCATCGCACCACACCGTCTCGGATTATCCGCTACTCCAGAAAGATACGACGAACTTCACCATGATCTTGATCGACTAGTGGGTCAAGTAGTATACCGAATCTCTCCTCGCCTTCTAGAACAGAAGGGCTATCTGGCGCCTTATCGCATTGAAACAATCCAAGTTGACCTCTCACCAGAGGAAAAGATTCAATATGAGGAACACATGGCAGTCTTTCGTGCATATACAAAGAAGCTAGATGATATAGACCCTGGGTGGCACTTTGAAACCATCGTTGAGCGAACAATCTTTGATCCTGATGCACGAAGAGCCCTCTCACATCTTGAGAAGGCTCGCCGCATTGCCCTTGAAGCTTCAGAAAAGATTAACCAAATAGAAAAACTGCTCCACAAGTATAGTGGTGCCAAAGTCATTATTTTCTGCCGGTACACACGCGTCGTGGAAAAAATATCAGATATCTTTGGAATACCATTAATTACCCATAAAACCAAGGCTGCCGAACGAGAGGCTATTCTCAGCGCCTTCAAGGAAGGCCATTTCACAAAGATTGCCACCGGACATGTTCTCGATGAAGGTGTTGACGTTCCAGATGCTTCTGTGGGCATTATCATATCAGGAACTGGCAGTAAAAGAGAATTTATTCAACGCCTTGGCAGGCTTCTTCGCCCTCAAAAAGAGGAGGCTGTACTCGTCGAGATAATAACCAAATCTACTTTAGAGGACGGGTTAGCTCGTCGGCGTCGCCACATAGACGGGTCCAGTAACTAATCTATCTGAGACTAGTCAGGGATTAGCCTCAACTGGGGGCCTTCTCCGTCATAGATTTGTGCAAGGGTCAGTAGCTCTGCTTCTCCCCGCCTAGGATGAAAACTAGCCCAATAAGAATGAGAATCCCTGCACCGAGTGAAGCAAGCGATGCATATCTCAAATCTAAACCAATAATTGGACTAACGATGAACCAAAACCAACCCACAAAGCCAGTCGCAATTGCGATACAGATTCCGCCGCCTGCTAACTCCCAGAATTCTGCTTGTTCTTTGGTTGCTCCTGCAACGAAAAGGCCAGCAATGAGAAATAACGCAGGAATCACTATTATCCAAGTGTAGCCTTGTGCGAGGATGGCGACTGTAAAGATTTCTATCCATATGGCAGCTCCGACCATAATTCCACCGTAAAGCGCTGGGTGTGATGCCATAGAATCACCATTTAATGTATAGGACTTAATACAAATCAGGTTATTTATTTCTTAGGAAATATAGGAATACCAGAATAATATGGTCTTGAGGTGTCGTAATGACGTCGAGAACTGGAACTCCACTTTCTTGGGTTGCAGTCGACGCAAATTTTTTCATCTTGGCTTTTGCTCAGGACCCTAAAACAATTTCCAAGTTCAAACAGATTATCGACAGGTTATCTTTTAGGCTGTTTACATCGCCACAAGTACTAAAAGAGCTAAGATGGAATCTCCGTCGTGAAGTTCAGACTATTGTAGAAGTAATAGACGTTTCGAAGGATGAACTTCAAGCGTACATGATCAAAGCAAAGAAGATGATGGAACGGATTCCCCAAGCCCCCGATCTTTCTTTGCTCCTCGTATTAAAGAAGTTAAATAAGCGGCGGCTAGTGAGTTCCGATTTCTACCTACTACAAAGCCTTCGATGCCTTGAACCTCAAATTGAAGGCTTAATGGGCAGCGCTTTCCTGTTAACCTTGTTAGAACTCAGTCATAGCGAGGAGGAGGAAGCCTTCCTCGAGAAGTTAAGGTATCGCGTCTTACAAACGGAAATCAAGTACAGTGTGACTCGAAGCAGCGCGTATGACCCCGCCGCCAGGATTCAGCTTATCGAGAGCCAAGCATTTCATATTCTTCGTTCGCTTCGAGGACCAAGAATAGCTGAAGAAGACCTTGTAGGTATGCCTGCTCAGGAAGCGCTGGGTCTGCGTATCTTTCTCCAAGAGCTAAGGCGTCGCTATCCAGTTCTAGTTCAGATGATTCAAACGCAGAATTATCGCGCTGTTCTCGATGAAATAGTAGTGGCCCGTGAGGAACTCTACACACACCTAGTAATTATCGCATGGGAGCTCGCAGGTGATGCGCACAGGAAACTTATCAGACAGATTGCACCTGATTTAGTTCTAGTTAATTACTTAATCGCTCTCTGTAATCTGTATCTGGGAGAAGACGCGAATCTCCTTGATGCAAAAAGAGCAATCGAGGAATGCAACAGGATTCTTCTCAGCAGCCGACCAGCTGCAAGAACGTATCAACGCCTTATGGTAATGACACACCTACTACGAATCACAATCAATCTCATTATTGAAGATTTTGATTCTGCCACCATGTATTTCGCAATTTTCTCCCGAAAATGCAAAGAATGGGGGTTCACAAGGGAGCAAGCTACCGCTCACGCCTTATATCTAGCACTACTCGTAATTAGGGGCGATGTTACCACAACCAAGTTTCCTCAAATTACCTCATCAGAAGATGCAGAAGAGGTCATTCGCTACTTGGTCGATTTAGCTTCTCTTTATTTCATGTTTCGTCGCTTTGAAGAAGCGTGGCGGCTACTCAATCAGGTTGTTCACCTGATTAAGCACTTCAGCCTACTTACCATGTTCGAGCCAATATTAAGAAGAATGATTCTCATCTATTACGCTGAGAAACTAAAACGGAAAGACCAGTTCACTACTCTGCTTAAACAGATAGGAGGCTGGGTTCAGAAAGACGAACATGTATCATCAATAGTGAAGCGATTTCAAAACGAGTTGACCTCACAACCAACTCCCAACCCTGAACATTATTCAGAGACCAGCATCTCGGTCAAGGATGTGCACCCCGACTTCCTTGATTGGATGACCGTAATCGATCGTGTTGATGCGCCATCCGCCCAAGAAAGTCTTCTGATTTGTAGGAGCTGGAAGTTATCATGGAACGTGGGACTTGTTATTCAGGGAGCATCACCTGAAGAGAAAGCAAAGGGAGGCGAGCAAGTAAGACTAGGTGAAGGAAAATTTGAAATCACCAAGTCCACCCCCTCCCTTGAACAACAATATCATATTCTTGTTCTTGTTCATGCAAATCCTAGGGAAAGAAGCCGGCTCTACATCAGGGGCGGTCAAGGCTTCCGTTTACTGAAATTGGGCTCTCTGCTTGACGACACCCCCTAAGATTACAAAGAAGTTGACTGTTGAATAAAATGGTCCTTAGAATACAATATCTGAAGTATCGGGTCATTCCGGGAGGACAGTTAGAACCTTATTTCTTAAGCCAAGATGATGACACAGGCATTGCATCTCGTCTTCTTGAGCACCTAGAATCCTTTAAGGAGAAGCCACGTTGCGAAGTTGATTTGGAAGAGCCGGTTACTTGGGTACCAGATATTCGCGTGGCTCGAGCACTAGTAGCAACTGCCTTATCACGCTTCTACGAATTTACCCCCAGACACCTAGAGGAGTTCATCACAAAGAACGAGTTATTAGGGTTCCACAAGCTAGGGATAACAAGCTTGGAGGAGTTAAGGTTTTGGTTTTGGCGGTTTGTCAAAGAAAGGTATAATGGATTCATTCCGCGCTCTGAGCGTACTCAAGTATACACACTTGCCAACCAAGAACTAGGCTTATCCTCACCTGAAACTTTGAAACATCTATTAATAGTTCATCGCGAAGATTACATGCTCCTACATCTCCGGGAAAGCCGACCATCTCCTGAAGAATTTCTTCGCGCGTACAACTATGAAGTTCTAGAGACTCTTCTCTATCACAGCGAGTCAGTATCCATCACACTGGCAAAAGGAAGTCTCGGCACAGCTGCCCGAACTCTACTACGCCTAACCAAACGGTTCGGTGTCCTCGTTGACTTGGAACAAAATAATGGAGGACTACGTGCTACAATAGCTGGTCCTCGCCTCTTTTTTGGCCGTTCTTCACCATTCGGATGGAACATTGCTCAGGTCCTTACAAGCTTGTTGAAAGAGGCGGGGCCGCTTGGCATCCAGATAGGTGACTTCACCATCAATGTTGTGCTTCGTGACCGCCACTACATAGTCCGCCTTACACCTGCCACTGCCCCTTCATTCCTTCCCCGAGATGAAGTACGTGAAGAAGCGTTTCTTGACTCAAAGGTGGAAGAGCAGTTCTATTGGAGCTGGCACAGTAACAAATACCGCGGCTGGGATGTTATACGTGAACCCGACGCAATTGTAATTGGTAAAAGATTGATGATTCCAGATTTTGCCCTTGTCAAAGGCGACAATAAGGTGCTTTTAGAAATTGTTGGATATTGGCGAGAAGAGTACACACGGAAGAAGCTAGAGCAGCTGCAGATGCTGCAAACCCATGGGTTAAGAGATCTCATTCTATTAGTAGATAGGAAGTATAAGCGCCACTTCACAAAATGCCCTTATACTACCATTTTCTATACACGAAGGGGGCGCAGATACGACATTCCCTACGGCAAAGTCCTAAAGGTACTACCTGAGTAGCTTGAGAATGTTGTTAAATCATTCTTAGCGTATTGTTTAAATAAGGGTACAAGGCTCTGGTTGCCTTAGTCACTGAACAGGTAGGCTTGATGCCTTGGAATTTCGTGGGCTTTAACCAACAACGTTTTTTCTCATCATCGCTATTCTGCCCCATTAACCCTCACAATAGAATTCCAAAACTATAGGAGATTCACGGTATGATTGATAGCATAACTGGAAATGAACGAAAAGTGCTCGAGCTCTTGGAAGACGCGACTGGCTTGGCGGCATCTCTTGAGGAGCTTTCTAGCAAGTTGGATATGAAAATAGACTCGGTACGTAGCCTTTTGGAGAGTCTACACCAGAAGGAGTTCGTCGAACTTGAAATCGAATCAGTGGAGATCCTCATACTCACCTCAGAAGGGACTACCTATGGTAAGAGTGGGCTCCCAGAGATACGATTAGTCAAGTTCCTTAGTAGCCAGAAAAAAGGGATAAGTATAGAACTTGCAAGACGTCAGAAAGGGTTGCAAGCCGATACGTTTCGCGTTGCACTGGGATGGGCGCGGCGAAATGGTTGGGTAAAAGTCTCTAAAGAAAATGGCGCATCACAACTTGTGTTGACTGAGAAAGCAGATGACGCGTCAACCTATCCTCTCCAAGACATCCTATACAGAGCGGTAGAATACCATGGGCGGATCCCAGAAAGCTTGCCTGATGAGTTGCGTGACCAATTATTTAGCCGTAGTTTGGCAGTAGTTCAATCTCATCCCAAGTTAAAGAGACTCGAGATTACTAGGGCAGGGGTTGAAGCACTCGCCTCCTACCAATCTCAAGATGGAGTGATTGGAGATTTAACCCCAGAAACGTTAAAATCGGGTTCTTGGCAGGGCGCTCGTTTCAGATCTTATAATCTCAGCGGACCAGTTCGTCGCCTTTACCCAGGTAAAAAACACCCTTACGCTGAATTCGTTGATCGAGTTTATCGCGCCTTAATTGGTCTAGGGTTTCAGGAGGCAAAGGGGCCACTCGTGGAGCTGGAATTCTGGAACTGCGACGCATTATTCATGCCCCAAGATCATGTAGCTCGTGAAGTCCACGATATCTATCACATCAAAACTCCGAAGGGACCTGGGAAAATTGCGTATCCACTATTGCTTCAGCAAATCGCTAAAACCCATGAAGACGGTTGGACTACTGGTTCTTCTGGCTGGGGCTATCAATACAGTGAAGCGGTCGCTCGTCGCCTAGTTCTTCGAAGCCAGACCACCGCAGTTTCCGTACGCTTCTTAGCAAAACACAAAGAAGCACCACTTCGTATGTTTAGTATCGACCGGAATTTCAGGCCTGAAAAGTTCGATGCCACACACTCAGCAGAGTTCCTCCAATGTGAAGGCATCATTGGTGGTGAAGGACTTACACTCCGAGATCTTTTAGGCTATCTTCGGGCAATCGCAGAAAGCGTTGGCGTCCAAAAAATAAAATTCAAGCCAGGGTTTTTCCCGTTCACCGAGCCTTCAGTTGAAGGGTTCATTCATATGGAAGGGCGAGGCTGGGTAGAAACGCTCCCTGGTGGGATATTCCGCCCTGAAGTTACGCGCCCACTGGGTATTGATTTCCCTGTTCTCGCTTGGGGGATAGGTCTTGACCGCCTTGCTATGGCGGCACTGAAAATTGATGATATCCGGGAGCTAGCCACTCGAAGCTTAGAGCGTCTCCGTAATATTCCTCTCCGGTAATAAACGAAAGGTGATTTGTTAAATGATTGTTGATGTTCGTATCTCTGACCTGCTCAATCTAATCGGTAAACAATTAACTCTCGAAGAGCTTGAAGAGAATCTGTTTCTTTTGAAGTGCGAGTTGGAGCGTGTTGTTGATGGAATCGCAACAATAGAAGTAAATCCTGATCGAGTAGATATGCTCTCGACCGAAGGCATAGCTCGTGCTCTTCGCGGGTTCCTTGAAATCGAGATGGGCGTGCCTAAATATCGGGTCTATTCCTCCAAGTGGCAAGCTATCGTTGAATCTTCTGTCGCAGATGTTCGTCCCTATCTTGCCTGTGGGATTGTACGGGGCGTGGATTTAACCTCTGATTTAATAGCTGAATATATGCAATTCCAAGAAAGGCTGACAAGTACATTCGGTCGTAGCCGAAAGAAGGCCAGTATAGGTCTCTACGAGTTAGACCTCATTAAGCCCCCTATTTATTATCGCACTGCGTCTCCCAACGCTATCAGTTTTATCCCCCTAGAAGGCACAGATGTAATGACAGCGAAACAAATTTTGCGTAGCCATCCTAAGGGGCAAGAATTTGGCGTAATTCTTGAAGGCTTCTCCCAATATCCGGTTCTCATCGATTCAGAAGGTCAGGTGTTAAGTCTTCCTCCTATAATCAACAGCAATGATTTAGGACGAATTGTAGATACTACAAGAAACCTCTTCGTTGAAGTCACTGGAACACATAAACCTACAACCATTCACGCCTTGAATATCATGATTGCCGCATTAGCAGAACGAGGAGGTCGTATTGCAGCGGTGGAAACTGTCTATCCACAGGGCGCTGAACGCCTTCCCAATCTCTCACCTCAACGCCGTTCGGTATCGCTTTCCTATGTCAATACTGTCCTAGGCTACCAATTTGATGGACCAACGGTAGCACACTGTTTAGCTCGCATGCGTATGGATTGTACATCTCGTGGAGATACTCTACGTGTAGCTATCCCTCAATATCGCGTTGACATACTTCATGATATAGACATCGTAGAGGACATTGCTATTGGGTATGGCTTCAATCGTATTGAACCGACACTGCCCAACACAATGACTATTGGCGGCGAACTCCCTATGACAACTCTCCGTCGAACCATTCGTGATCTTATGGTAGGACTTGGGTACCAAGAAATCTGGACTTATGTCCTCACTAACATCAGAACGCTCTTCGAAAAGATGAACCTACCACCAAGCCAAATTGTCGAAATCTCAAACCCTAAGTCAACAGAATATCATGTGGCTCGCGACAGGTTGTTACCTGGAGTACTGGCCTTCCTTGGAGAAAATTCAGCACAGGAATTACCTCAACGCGTCTTCGAAGCAGGAGATGTGGTGATTGTAGATTCTAAGGCTGAGACGCAAACACAAACTCTTCTCCATCTTGCTGCGGCTCTTGTGGACTCTAGAGTCGATATAACAAAGCTGAAGGCTGAACTGTTTTCCTTCCTTCAAAATCTGGGGTTAACCGCAGAAGTGACTCCCATCTCGAACCCCTCTTTCATCGATGGTCGAGTTGGTGCAATTCATGTCGCTGGTCGAAAGATTGGTATCATTGGCGAAGTTCATCCAGTAGTCCTTGCGAATTACGGTATTGAAGCACCATGTATGGGCTTTGAACTGGAAATTATTGCAGACTGGGCATCTTGAAAACCATCTGTTTAGCTTTCCAGTAACATTTTATTGTGCGACCGCTAGATAAGACCTTCATCAGTGAACTTGCTCTGGATTTATGAAGAAAAATGTAAACTCGTATATCACACGAGTGGTGTTAGTAATGACAAAACAATCTACTTCTACCTTATCCCGATGTCTACAGGCTACGGCCATTCTAGCCTTCGCGTTTGGGCTGTGGCGGCTTTGGAGATATCTAACATTCCCCCTAGCTGATCCTGAATACATGTTATTTACTATTATCGCGGCCACGGTAGTTGGTGTGGGTATTCTCTGCTTTGATGAGATGGCAAAAATCGGTGGTCAATACGTAGGATGGGCGTTCCTCTTCGGCGTTGGCGTATTGGCGTTTCATCTTGGATTCCTCTTCATGATTTTTCCTGAAATGTCACTTACTCATCCAATATACCTGATTCCTACACGCTCATTTGGCTTGTTCATACTAAGTGCAATCATTATCATTGAATCGATACTTGTGCAGCGTGTAGCTGTTCCTAGTAGTTACAAATTAGAAAGACAAACGTTACTGCCTATCCTCTACAAGGTCACAGCAATGTTCGTGGTTGCGTGGGGCACGTTTCTGGTAATTTGGGAGGTTGATAACCTCCTTGCCACAGTTCCTCTTCGGACAATATCGCCCTTAATCCTAGGAAGTGCAGCGCTCACCGTGGGCATCTTTGGTGTGCTTTGGGTGGAAATACAGAAGCGTCAAGCTAGTTTTCGTAGGCGCAAACTACCCATACTCTTTAGTTTCATTTTCATCGTGGTTGCCCCGACAACCATGGGCCTCTATCTCTGGGCCGCAGAAACACTCCTGTACCCAGTTACTTTCTTCCTCCCCATCCATGTCCTCCTTGGAATAGCACTCATCATCCAATCGATATTCATATTCTACTATCCATCAAGAGCGCGTTAACAGACCATGTTAGCAGAAAAAATCTCTTACGTATCCTTCATCAGGATAGCACAAGGACAGTTGAGACTTGGATAGGATGGGCATGACAAAATCAAAGGCAATCCTTGTCACAGGCGGGCGCGGATTCATAGGTACCGGATTAGTTCGTGAATTGGAGGGTCGTGGATACCAAGTCTGGACCTGTGACCTCAAACACTCTGACCAAGATCACTATCTCCGCTGTGATATCAGCAAGTATAGACAAATAGAACGCTTATTCCAAGAGCACAAATTTAATTTTGTATACCACGCGGCAGCTGAGTACGGGCGATGGAGTGGTGAAGAATACTATGAGAACCTGTGGCTAACAAACGTCGTTGGAACCAAACACCTTCTCCAGATGCAAGAGAAACACAAATTCCGGATGATTTTCTTTGGGAGTGCAGAGGTCTACGGGGATTATGATGGTGTGATGAGTGAAGACATCATGGATAAAATTCCCATTAGACAGATGAATGACTACGCGATTACCAAGTGGGTTAACGAACTACAAATACTCAATTCAATGGAAATGTCTGGAACCGAATCTGTAAGGGTAAGGTTGTTCAACGTCTATGGCCCTGGTGAACATTACACTCCCTACCGAGGATTCATTCCTAAGTTTATTCATCTAGCACTGCTTGACCGACCATACACAGTCTTTCTTAGCCATAAGCGTACATTGGAATACATCGATGACATCTGTAGGGCACTGGCTGAAATTCTTACCAACTTCAAGCCCGGCGAAGTCTATAACTTAGGTGGCAAGACACAATTCAGCATCAAGATGATATCCGATCTAATTCTAAAGAGTCTAGGAAAAGATGATTCGAAAGTAGTGTATAAGGACTCGGAACCCTTCACTACAAAAATCAAAACCCCAGATTCCTCAAAAGCAAAGCGAGACCTTGGTTTTCAGGAAACAGTACCTGTGGAGGAAGGGATACCCCGAACCGTAGAGTGGTTTAAACAACACCTACCATAAATCCAAAACATCTACAGAAGCGTTCATTGCAGTATCCACATATAAGAGAGATGACTTCGCCTATATTGAATACTAGAAAGAGTGGTGTGAGTAACGAGAGATGAAATAACATGAGTCGGGTACTAATAACAGGAATTTCTGGATTTGTCGGCTCTCACCTTGCAGAGTTTTTGCTGAAGAAGAAACTAGAAGTATT
>JABXGV010000239.1 GCA_016550485.1 archaeon | reverse complement strand
CTATACGAGAGCCAAGGAGTGCTGTTTCGAAAAGCGGGAGCGGAACCAAAAGTGGAAGCGGGGCGACCGCATCGCCCCCCCAAGGACTACCCCTCCAATGTCGGTCAAGAAGTCCCTAGCCCCTGGCAATGCCATGGGCTACCTCTACCACCCCGGGCAGAAATGCCGCAAGTACTGTTAGCGGCATCTGAGTTTGTAATGGGACAGTCTTCATCTGATGTCGGATTTTGATTTAGTCAATGTAGGGGTCTTTTAGCTGGGGGAGAGTGTAGCCAACTTCACTGACGAGATCCTGAATGGTCTGGGCTGCGCCGAGCCATTTAACCTCCCATTCACCATCGCTCAGTCGTGTTAGTTCAACATCCGGGAGGTCACCAACCAAATTATGGTCCATCTCAATGATGTCTTGGTAGGCGCCGACGAGCCCGATGACGAGGTAGCTGTCAGGGGCGGATTCCAAGTCGCCGATGGGGAAGCCCTTCCAGGTCTGCTTGTTTGTAGTCGTTAGGGGGAAGCCATCCTTGGTGAAGAGAGATTTAGCGCTTATAGGCGGGTGGTAAGTGGAGATTTCGCCATCCGAGTCACAAGTGATGTCCACCAATCGCACAAGGGTTTCTGGTTGCTTGTGGAGATGGTTGATGGGGATGATGGGGAAGTATTGTCCGACGAGGACGTGGTCGCAGGCGCCGTTGAAGACGCTGAAGTTGCCGAGGAGGATGTGTTCGGCTCGGAGGAGGTCTTTGGCGACGGCTTCGCCGGTGTAGGCTTCGTAGTTGGGGCTTTGGACGAATTTTTGGCGGAGTTGTTGTTTGGTGGTGCCGGAGAGGCGTTCGTATTCGAGGAGGTCGGGGAGTTCCTTGTAGAGGACCCGGGTTTTTTGCCAGCTACGCCAGGCGGCGAGGACGGCGAGGGGGTCCGCGGTGTCTTCGAGCATGTTGGTGATGATTTGTCTGGCTTGGTCGGCTTCTCCTGGTAGTGGATCTGGGAAGATGTGGCGGAGGTCGAAGGTGCGTATCACGAGGAGGGCGTAGAGGGCGGTGAGGCAGCGTCCGCCTTCGGTCATGATGTCGGGGTGGGGGTGTTTGTCGGCGATGGTGTCTTTGAGGGCTTTGACGAGGGCGAGGATGTAGGATTCGGTGACGTCGGGGGCGAGGTGGTTGTCGTAGTTGATGGGGAGTCCGCCGCCCAGGTTGACGACGGTGAGCTGGGTGAGTCCGAGGTCGCGGAGGTGGGTATAGACGCGGGCCATGTATTCGCCGAAGGAGAAGATGTTCCCCAGAACTTGGCCGCCGGGGTGACCGTGGATTGCCACTACAGTGGATTCTGCCTTGGCTTGCTTGAGGACCTTGACGAGGGCGAGGATGTCATGGATAGCGAGACCGAACTTGGAGTCGCGACCTGCGCTTGTTCCCCAATGGCTGAGGATGGAGGTGTAGGGTTTGACGCGGAAGGCGAGTTTGAGTTTGGTTTTGGGGATGCGTTCGAGGGCGATTTGTGCCTCTTTGATGGATTCGATGGAGATCCAGACCTTGTAGCTGTCGTCGAGGGCTTGGCGGACGATTTCGATGTATTCTTCGTCTTTGACGCCGTTGCACATGATGAGGCGGCCTTTGTCGTCGCCGAGCATTTTGAGGACGATGTAGAGTTCGGATTTGGTGCCGACTTCGAGCCCATAGTCTTTACTCGAGTCGATGATGGCTTTGACAGCGGGGAATCGGGGGTTGACTTTCATGGGGTAGACGGCGCGGAACTTCCCCTGGTATTTCTGCTGCTTGATAGTTCGTTGGAAAATGCCAGAGATTTTTTCGACCTGGGTGGAGAGGAGCTGGGGAATGCGGAGGGTGAAGCTAGGGGCACGGGTGTAGCCAGCTTCCCGGATGTTTGCGCCAACGCGTCGGATGATCTCCTTGAGGGTGATCTTGCTTCCTTCCAGGGAAACACAGAGTTCACCTTTGGGCGTGATGTCTAGAAAGTGGAGGTCGTTGCGGGCGACGCCGTAGACGAGCCGGGAATCATCGAGAGTCCATTTCATGGATGTCACCTTATATTGGCATGGGTTTCTGTTGGGGAGAGTGTAGTTGGTTACCTAATTTAAATGGCATCTCCCCGGGTCCTGTTAGGGTTCGGTCTAGTAATCTTGGGGGAGCTGGAGGTTTTCTAGTGTATCGGAGGAGTATCTTGCTTTACCGTAATTCCCTTATTTTTTATGGGATGTCATTCTAGCTATAGTCTAGCTGAGACATCGTCTCCATCACGAGAAAGTGAAGCGTGGTATTATGCCGCAAGAAACGAGTCAGCATCAGGGTAGTCAGATTGTATTGTTAGGGACAGGGACGCCTATCCCTGATCCCATGCGGGCTGGACCTTCCGTCGCAATCCTGGTCAATGAAACACCGTACCTCATTGACTTTGGACCAGGTGTTGTGCGCCGGGCTGCCGCGGCAGCGGAATCCGGAGTCACGGCCCTTGCGCCACAACACCTGAACACGGCGTTCTTAACCCATCTCCACTCCGACCACACCACGGGCTACCCGGATCTCATTTTTACTCCCTGGGTTGCGGGACGTGCAGACGCCCTCCACATGTACGGTCCTGTAGGCACTCAGGCGATGACCGACCATCTCCTGGAAGCCTACAAGGCGGATATCACGGAACGCCTCCACGGGTTGGAACCTGCCAACCCGCGAGGGTACCAGGTGAAGGTCCACGAAATTGCACCTGGGGTCGTGTATCAAGACGCGAATGTGACCGTGGAAGCCTTTCCGGTGAACCATGGCTCCTGGTCAGCCTATGGCTACAAGTTCCACACACCCGACCGCACCATTGTACTCTCGGGTGATACCGCCCCAACCGAAGGCCTGGTTGACCATTACAGGGGCTGTGATGTGCTCATCCATGAAGTGTATTCTGCTGTAGGGTTTGCCGCTCGCCCGCCTGCTTGGCAACGATACCACTCCAGCGTCCACACCTCCTCCCTTGAGCTGGCCCAACTCGCGTCGAAGGCGAAGCCTGGACTCCTTATTCTCTATCATCAGTTATTCTGGGGTCAGGAAGAGCAGGATTTACTTTTCGAGGTTCAGGAACATTACAGTGGAGAAGTTGTTTCAGGAAAAGACCTTGATGTCTTTTAGATTGCCCAATCTTCTGATGTTCGAGGTCGTATCGTTAAGGCATACAGGAGTATTGCGAACCCGACGGCGAACAGCGAGAGGACGCCAGTAATCATGAACGCCCCGAAATAACTCCCTGTATAATCGACAATATTACCGGCTACGAGCGCTCCGGTGACGCCAGCAATCCCATAGGCTGTGGACAAGACGCCCCAGTTGACACCTAGGTTTTTAGTGCCAAAGAATTCAGCGGTCATAGACGGGAACAAGGTGAAGTTGCCCCCGAAACAGAACCCAGTGATGGCGGCGATACCGATGGCGATGAGCCAGCTGATGTTGGTTAGACTCAGGGCTGCAAAGGCGAACTGGGTTCCGGCGAGGATGACGAACATGACGATGAGCGTTTTGATCCGATGGAATCGGTCGGAGACGTAGCCCCAGAAGAGGCGTCCGGCTCCATTGAAGAGGGCCATGATTCCGAGGATGAGGGCGGCGATTATGGGCCAGGTGATGGGGTCGCTGGCGGCTGCCACGTCTATGGCTTGGACGACGCTTTTCACGTTACTGAGCGTCATCAGCCCCGCAGTGGGTGCGAGTAGAAACATGGTCCAGAGTAGCCAGAAGGTGCGGGTCCGGGTCATGTCGCCTGGACCAAGATTCTTACCGGTTTCGAGCTCTGGGACGGTTTGTTGCACCGCACCGGGTGGGATCCATCCTTCTGGTGGATTAGACAAGAGCTGGGATCCGAGCGTTACGGCGAGCAGGTAGGTGATTCCGAGTAGGAGGAAGGAGGTGCCGACCAAGTTTGCGCCGAGGATGATGAGGAAGGTTTCCAGGTAGCCGATGAGGAAGGAGCCGCCGCCAAAGGTGGCGACTGCGACGCCAGTGATGGTGCCTTTCTTGTCGGGGAACCATTTCATCAAGGCGGCAATGGGGCAAACATAGGCAACCCCTATGCCCCCACCCCCTAATACGCCATAGGTGAGTACGAGATAGAGGGTACCGAATAGCGGGTGTCCTGCTGCCACTGTGTCGATTTGGGCGGCAAGAAGATAACCGATGCCAAGGATGATGCCTCCAGTTGTGGCAACTTTGCGTGGTCCGACACGGTCTTGCCATCGCCCCGCGAATATCATGAAGGAGGCTATACAAGCTAGTCCAGTGGCGAAGGGGAGTTGGGTCCATAGTACGGGCCAGTTGTAGGCTCCGCTAGACAGAGCGGTTTGGTAGATACTCCAGGCGTAGATTGAGCCCAGGCAGAGTTGGATGATGAGGGCTCCGAGAACCACGACGTATCGACGATAGGACGCAGCATGGTTGTCTTTTGGCATTTCTTCACATCATTTGCTCAGTGGGATTGTACGAGGCTTTCTAAATCTTGTCGTGTGGCGGCGGCGATTCCTGTTGACCCGATGGCTTGTACGTTGATGGCGCCCGCAGCATTTCCCCATTTGGCGGCTTGTCTGGCGTCACCTGATTGAAGGTAGATAGCTAGGAAGGCGCCAGCAAAGCTGTCACCTGCCCCGGTGAAATCCACGGGCTGGGCGACGGGGATGCCTGGAACCTGGAACACGGTTCCCTGATTGTTGACGAGACAGCCTCTATCGCCTTGGGTGACGATGACGAGGGGCACCTGGTTCCCGAGTTGGTCGATTGCTTGGGTGGTGTCGGGTTCGCCGCTGAGCATCTGGGCTTCTTCTTCGTTGAGGAAGAGGATATCAAGCATAGGTAGCTGGGGGAGAATTCGGTCCCGGTGGCGCTGGAGCTGATGGGCGATGGTGGTCATACTCCGGATTTGCTTGCCCGTGCTGGCTCGTTGGAGTAGCCTGCGCTGCAGATTGGGGGGGAGAATCCCCAGGTGAACGGCTTTGGATTGGGAGACTAGCGTACGGTAGGCTCGCAGCGATATCCGGTTGCCGACGCCGAACCGGAAGTGATAATCTTTCATTGATCCATCCGGTGTAAAGCTCGCCTGGAACCAGGGAGAAGGTCCCTCCCGTTGGACGATGCCTGAGAGGTCAATGTGCTTTGCGCGAAGCTGATAGATGAACTCGGACGGGAAGTCGGTGCCAATCGAGGCTACTACCGCTACTGAGCAACCCACCGTAGCAGCTGCCAGCGCGCAATGGGCTGCGGAGCCCCCTAACACAGACTGGTAGTGCTGATTCACGATGGCGAGCTCATCGATAGCAAGCTTTCCAGCAACAACCAAATCCGCGGTCACAGTTGAACCGAAGCGTCTGCCACCTTACTTATAGTTACTGTTTTCGATCTGCTCTGTTGCCTAGCTTAGCCGCCATGTAATTCTACGCTTCTCCACTAGCGCCTGTAACGCCTTGGGCACGGTGACACTTGGAGGCTGGCGGTTCGCTGTCAGCACTACTCCCTCATCTAGCCAGAGAAACATGAGTTCGGGACAAGAGAACAAGGGAGTCACATCTAACTCCTCCAATCGGTTCTCCTGAAGCTCGAGCATCTGGAGGTGGGCTAAGCCTTGGAGGGGGGAAAGGTCTAGCCGCTCCAGTAAATTTCCGTAGAAGGAGAGCCTTTGGAGGTGAGGTAAGCCCCAGAGAGGAGAAAGGTCGAGTTCCACCAACCGGTTCTTATACAACCTGAGTCGTCGGAGGCGGGGCAAATCCTGAAGGGGGGAGAGATCTAGCGCCGCCAACCGGTTATATCCGAGGAATAGTCGTTGGAGGTGGGGTAAGCCCCGGAGGGGAGAATGGTCGAGTTCCACCAGCCGGTTCGGACCGAGCGAAAGGTGTTGAAGACTGGTTAAGCCCTCAAGAGGTGAATGGTCTAGCCCCACCAACCGGTTCCAGCCGATGAAGAGGTGCTGGAGGCTAGTCACGCTCCTGAGAGGAGAAAGGTCTAGCCCCACCAACCGGTTCTCGTGGAGTGAGAGGTATTGGAGGCAGGTAGAATCCTGGAGGGGAGAAAGGTCGATAGCTGTGATTTTCTGGCCTCTGAGAGTTATTTTCCTTACCGTCATAGGATATTTGCAGGTGTGTTGTTTGCCGCCCTCCACG
>JABXGV010000238.1 GCA_016550485.1 archaeon | reverse complement strand
CATCCAAGCCCGTAAGCAGGCTTGATGGAGTTCGCAGCTTTCGGCGTCTTCGCACCCAAAGAAGTCACCGAATCCACTGCAGTGTGGGATTGTGCAGGGTTGACTAAACCGTCTTGTTTGGGTGTGTGATGGTTCTAGAATTGCTTCTGACAACTTAACATTCACTTCCTTCTAGACTTTCTTTGGTGTAGTGTAACAGCCAGCGGTGTAGAGGCAAGTTTTGTTGCATCCAAGCCTGTAGACAGGACTGCTGATGTTGACATCGTGGAAGGCTCTTGCAATCGAAGACTTTACCATAGTCATTGCACTGGGGGCTTGATATGGACTGACCCAACTGCTTCTGATTGATTTGGGTTTGCTCCATTACTCCTACCGTCATTTCGGACACTCCTCTTGATTAGACTAGCTTGGGCACTCCGCCATGGCGACCAATTGTGCAGTTGAGGATCCACAGGAAGTCCTCCAGCAGCTCCAGCAGAAGGTTCAGATTCTGGTGGGCCTGTGTTGTCTGTAAGGAACCTGACTCGTTGATGATCAGGTGGCCTTCCTTTGAGAGGAACTCGTGCATCTGCCTCAGATCCCTGAAAGCAGTGTCAAGGCGGGAGAGAACCTGTTTAGTGATCCGTTTTTCGCCGATTCCTCGTCCGGGTCGACGACGGGGACCCATATACTTCAAGCCAAGTTGACCGACTTGGGGGAGGGAGCGGGTTTTTTCACTTTCTTCCATTTTTTGTTCACCTTTTTTCTATTCGTTATCCGCGCTGACCACCCTAACCTCATCTGATTCTTCGGATAGGGTGTAATCTGCGCGTCGTGTCTCAACATAATCAAACAATGTCGGAGCATATTCTCGAAACCATATCCACTGCTTTGTTGCGGTGTTGAATCGGCACCTGCCCAGGACACTTGATACGATGAAGTCTTTGGAGCCGTGCCCATAGAAGATGGCGGCGTTGAAGTCCTCTTGGTCGAGGAATAGTCGACCTAGTTCCTGTCCGACTTCTGTTGCTTTTCCTGAGGGGAGCCCGAAGGCTACGATACAGCCGGGAGTGGGGTTGGTGAAGACGGCGCCTCCAGCCATTGGCGCCTCCTTGCATCCTGCGAGGAAGTTCTGTACGACATCCTTGTTGCCTTCGATCATCATGAAGATGGTTTCGTTTAGGCCGAGTTGGAATAGGCTGAGTTCAGGGCGCTTGAAGATTACTTGTTCTTCGAATAGCTTTCGTTGCCTCTTTTCGACTTCTTGAACTGGTTGTCCTAGCTGCTTTGCTATGGAGTCTGCTGGGACTTCCGGGGAGGTTTGACTGAGGATGCTGAAGTCGAGGGCATCGAGGTCAGCTGCCTCTACGTAGGGTGTGCTGTATTGGTAGATGTGGGGTTTGGGGAGAACTTCGCCGTATCCTTGGTCGATGAGGTACTCCTTGAGGTAGCGTGTCCAAGCAGTCCATCTGAAGCGTTCACCGATGGGTGTGTGGGTTTCTTGGGCGAGGTGGCTTTGTAGGTTGTAGCTTTGGAAGGTTCCGTCTAGCTGGTAGAACTGGAAGCGGTCTAGGTGACCGAGTCCGGTTAATTCTTGGTAGAATTCGCGAAGGCGTCTAAGTCGAAGTCTTGGCAGATTATAGGAGATGAGATAGGGTGCGTTAGCGCCGTTGAACCGGTGGATTTTCCGAAGATAGGGGCAGAGCTCAATGTAGTTATCTATTCGACTGCCGTGTGCGGGGTACGCTAGCACCATGACATGGGATAGGCGAATCTTTGGATAGTTGATTCTGTAATACTTGGATAAGTAGAGCTTCTCTCTGAGGGTATTCAAATGACCTTGAAGGGCCGTCTGTGAAAGGGAGCTGTGTGATTGCAGTTCTGCGGGAGTAGCGTTAGGATGTTCTTGTAGGAGGTGAATCACTCTGACCTCTTGTTCAGAGAGGGGTGAGGCGTAGTTGAACATGAAGGCTGCAATCAGGTCAATGTATTCGATGGAGGTCAGAACCCTCTGAGATGGTGTGTGCTCATCTAGGTACGGGAGTAGTAGTCGTAGGAAGGTTCCTTGGGTAGTGCGATTGAACATGGTGAGGGAGAGAGGTGCATGGTAGATGATGTCACCGAAGTAGCGCCGGGGAGAGGTGGCTTGCCAGATTTTGATTAGCCGTTCCCGCTGCGCCTCATCGAAGAAGATGTGGGCACAGAGGAGCCCTAGGTCAGCGCTTTCTGGAACCGCTTGTATTGTGGGTGGTAGGAGAGCCATGAACATCTCGCGGTAGAGGATGGCATCGAGCAAGACTGGTCGGTTCAGGACCTGTTGGGCTAGGGATAGATTGTTCCCGTCCCATTGGCCGCAGAACCGGGGTGAGGAGAGAGTGCACTCGTCAAAGAAGACGATCTTCTTAGGCATAGGTGGAGTGCGGCCTGTCAGCTGGGCTATTGCTTGCTGCACTTCTTTCAGGTGTGTTCGTAGCCGTTGTTTCCGAGGTCGGCTCGGTGCCGGTTGTTGTACAGTTTCCATTTTTAATATCGTCCGCATCGTTTTTCGCCAAGCGTTCGCCCCCGATTGCTTAGCGAGGTTGAGTCCGAAGAAGGGGTGAAGCGGCTGAATGGCTTATAAAGCCCACGAATGCCATTAAATGAGGCTAAATAAACCTCTAAAACGTATTTTATCGCCGATATAAACTGGAAAGAATTCTAATAAAGCTAATTACGCCATTATACTCAGAAATGGGCGATTAGAGCCCCTTGAATGATGCCCTTTCCAGCCATTGCTAGCTGAAAGCGCGGGAAAAATTTGAGGGAAAAAAATTTGCGGGGCATAAATGTTTCTTTGAACTGGTGCGTCCCTGAAGGTCTTGAGGGGGTTCTATGGCGAGAGCACTATAGGCGCTGGTTTGAGGGGT
>JABXGV010000237.1 GCA_016550485.1 archaeon | reverse complement strand
GCGGGAACACTCAAAGAAATCTCTGAAACCCTAGATGCTTATGGCGAGGTGCTAGGGATTTATCGACAACGAATAACCACCGAGAAAAGGGCAGGCGTCGAGTCTTCAGTGGTAGAGGGTGTGATTGATTTACTGGTTGAAATCCGAGAAGAATTGCGTGCCCGAAAGGAGTGGGCTGCATCAGATCGTATTCGTTCACGCTTACAAGAGCTAGGCGTAATTATTGAGGATAGTCCGACTGGACCGATTTGGAAGTGGAAATGAAATGAAGGCATTGATATTAGCGGCAGGTTTTGGCACGCGGCTTCACCCGTTAACCCAGTTTCGCCCGAAGGCGATGCTGCCCTTGCTGGGTAAGCCGATGCTACATCATGTGATCGACACTCTACGAGATGTGGGCCTTAAGGAAATTGTGTTGGTTGTTAGCCACCTTCGAGATCAGATTAAGCAGTATTTCGGCGACGGGAAAGATTTGGGCGTCCAAATCAGCTATGCCTTTCAAGCGAAACCGAAGGGAGAATACGACGCGGTGTTGTCTGCGGAGAAGGACCTAGCGGGTGATGACCGGTTTCTCATGACTGACTGCGACATCATTACAACAACCCAACGGTTCAAAGATACTTTGAAGGCAGCAGGGACAAGCGATATGGCTCTTTCACTCTTTGAAGTTCCAAACCCAAACCAGTTCGGTGTGGTAGCCTTGGAGGGTGAAAAAATCACGAAAATCGTTGAGAAGCCACCACCAGGAACAGAGCCCAGCAATCTCATAGTAGCAGGTGTTTACGTCTTCACAGAGGCAATCTTTGATGCCATCCGAAAAACCAAGGACCTTGAAGTCGGGATTCAGCACCTCATCGACGAGGGGCACAAGGTATTCGGAAGCCACTCAACCGACCCCTGGGTGGATGTTGGCCGCACATGGAATATTCTGGAAGCCTCTCCGATTCTCTTTGAAAGACTCCACCAAGAAAAATCAGCAAGGGGCAACGCACCACCCATTGACCTGACTGCAAAGGTGAGTAATGCCGCCCATCTTTCAGGAGCTGTTTTTGTTGGACCTGGAGCTCGCGTTTTTCCAGGTGCCAGTCTAACGGGCCCGGTCTATGTCGGTGAGAAAGCCGTTGTGGGTAATAATGCTCTTTTGCGAGACTATGCCGTGCTCGAAAGAGGAGTTAGCGTTGGCTTTTCATGCGAGGTTCGGAACACGTTACTCATGCCCAGCAGCACTGTTGGACATCTCGCCTTTGTTGGAGACAGTGTCATCGGCCACGAAGTAGATATTGGGGCCGGTGTAGTTCTTTCAAACTATCGGTTTGATGGCGAGGTAGTCAAGGTGATGTTACGGGGACAACTTGTCGCAACGCATACAGACAAGTTTGGTGCAGTGGTGGGGGACCAATCGAAGATTGGATGCAACGCTGTTGTATTGCCGGGTCGTACAATTGGTTACAATAGCTGGATTGATCCAGGAATTGTTGTGGAAAAGGATGTTCCAGATAACACTCATCTTCGACTTAAGCAGCGGTTGGTGGAAGAGGAACGCCGCTCCTAGGATATCCCCTTTTGTGTGGCATGCTTTGCCTTTTTAAGGAGTGTTTTTGCTCTGCTGGCTGATTGAGCCTCGACGGTTATCCGGATTACCGATTCAGTGCCTGAGGGACGGATAAGCACCCAGCTACTATCACTGAAGCTCGCTCGTACACCATCTAGCTGACTGACAGCCTCAACTTCAGGCCAGCCATCGAGGATGCTTGCTACATGTTTCATGACAGCGGGTTTTGCGTCATTTGGGCATTTTACTGAGGCACGTAAGAGGTGCATTTTAGGTAAGTCATCAACAAGGGTACTCAGGGGGCGCTTAGCCCAATCTAGGAGTTCTAACACTTTACATGCAGCCAATGGGCCGTCGGGGCAGTAATGGACCTCTGGGAAAATGAACGGTCCGGAGGGCTCGGCTCCGAGTACCGCGTTGTGCTCCTTTACAAGATTGGATACAAAGACATCACCTACACGGCAGCGAGCTACACCGGCACCATGTTTCTTTGCTATGTGATCAACGACGCTAGAACTGGAAACTGTTGTAGCGATTACTTTGCCTCCCCGGGTTGCTAGGTAATAATCTGCGACAAGTGCTAGCAGGGTATCACCTGCTAGGATGCGCCCTTTATCATCAACGGCTAGGATTCGGTCTGCGTCGCCATCATGAGCAAAGCCCACTTCAGCCTTTTTTGTACGGACGAGGGCACTAAGATTATCGAGGTTTACGAAGTGTTGCCATTCGGCAGCGGCTGCACTTTGAATCTTTGAGTGGGGAATATTCTGTGCATATTCCGTGCCACTGGGAGGCACTCCAATGGTAGTAACTTTAGCGTCTAGCTTGCTGAGTACTAGGGGTGTGACAAGCCCACCTGCGCCTAGTGCAGCATCGAGTATTACCCTGTGTTGTTGATTAACTGTACAAGCGCGCTCTATGGCTTCGATATGGATGGGGATTGGTTCAAAGCTAGAGGTAGAGCCGAACTCCTCCCATGTCACTGGTTTACTAGAGCCGATTAGGCTTTCGATCTTTGCTTGCTGGTTGGCTGAAAAGCCTGCACCATCTGGGTTGTGGAACTTGAAGCCGTTGTATTCTGGCGGGTTGTGACTTGCGGTTACGATTATTGCAGCGTCTGTCCTCTGCTTTCCCCCGGCATATGCAATTGCTGGTGTAGGTGCCATCCCAGCCATAGTAACTTGACTTCCACCAGTTAATAGCCCCGAGATTAGTGCGGAGGTAAGCATAGGGCCAGTGGTTCTATGATCGTGACCCACCATAATATGGGGTTTGGACTGTTCTTCACGGAAAAGCTGCGCGACTGCAAGCCCAATACGGATTGCTAGAGGGCCAGTGACAAGTTCGTTTACAAGTCCACGAATACCGGAGCTTCCAAAAAGCGGAGAAGTCGTTGGAACCATTTCAGTCACCTGATTTTGTTTTCACTTTTGAGTGCTGGCGTAATGTCTCATTAAGGTAGTTCAAGCCTATCTGAAAGAGTGCTTGAGCACGGGGTTTGTATTGTGACTCTGAGAAGACTTTAAATTTTGGCTCGGTTCCACTGGGGCGGAGTAGGAGCCAGCCGTCGTCAAAGACAACCTTTAGTCCGTCCATTGTTTCGAAGGCTGCGTTGGGAAAGTCTGTTTTGAACACTCTAATTAGGTGTTTAACAACAACCTCTTTCAACGCATCAGGACAGTCTATAGATTGTTTTATTTGGTGGTATTTGGGGAGCGCGTCTACGAGGGAGCTGAGCCTGACGTTATTTTCAGCGAGATATTCAAGCATGTGAGCTGTCGCTAACCCACAATCAGAAAGATAGTTCAAGTGAGGGTAAATCGCTTTCCCAGATTCTTCGAACCCGAAAATCGCATTATTCGCCTTTATTTTGGCAACGATAGCAGGTGGTCCAATTCGGCTATACACAATCGTTCCGTTGAATTCTCTAGCCATATCCTCTACGACATTGCTGGTGTTTATTGGAGTCACAATTGTGCCGCCACCGTGGCGTTCCAGTTCGAGACGGGCAAAAATCGTACCGCTTACATCTCCCTGTAAAATCCGCCCTTTCTCGTCGATTAGGAACACTCGGTCGCCATCACCATCAACAGCCACTCCGAGGTTGCAGCCGTTTTCTTGTACAGTTCGTGAGACCTCGCCGAGTAATTCAACAGTCAGATTTGGCGATCGCCCAGGAAAGCGGGGATCTTGTTTTGTGTTGATTCCTAGAATTTGACAGCCGAATCCTTCAATCGCATTTAACAGCCAAGGAATTGCGGAGCCATTGCAGGTGTCTACTGCGATACGAAAATTCTGTCTTCGTATTAGAGATGTATTCACTAGGTTGTTGACCTGGGCAACCCAGAAGGGACCAACATCGTTTACAGAGGTCATTGTCCCTTGCTGGTCCCAAGGAAGTGGAGTAGGTGGATTGGACGCAAGTTCTTCGATTCGCTGTTCTATTGCCCGATTCACTGGAGCCCCATCATCGGCAAGGACTTCGACGCCATTGATTTGTGGAGAGTTGTGACTACCTGTTACGAGAACCGCTGTTGATATCTGATGGTGCCTGACATAGAGACTGACAGCAGGCGTTATTACAATACCCCCCAAAATAACTAGGGCGCCACCAGCTACAAGACCACTGGCAAGCGCGTGAACGAGGAGTGGACTACTAGTACGGTTGTCGCTGCAAAGCAGGATTGGGCTTTTCTTGAAGACTGTGGCAATGCTAGTACCTAGAAACCAGGCATCATTTGGCGCCAATTCCTCTGTAACAAAGCCTCGTATTCCACTACTGCCGAATCGTGGGCGCCAATCTCCTTCCATGTTCTCACCACGAACCAGAACTGAAGTTAGGGATACTTAAGGATACGGTTTCTGTGTATCCTGAAGCGCATTGTTTAAATTGATGAGATACGTTGGTTATCCATAGAATGACAGATAGAAATCAGTTCGATGTACGGTCAGAGAAAGAGCTTCCGGAGGTAACCGCCGTGGATGAAGATAATCTGGCAGCAATAATCCGAGAGTTTGGCCGCAGTATGCGGGAAGTCACTAGCGGGCTAGATGACGCCATGTCACGCTGGGAGAGCACGCACCGTAACTCGCTCCGACCTATTCGGGTTATCCTTGGGGCGCTCTCAAAGATTAACTTCCTTAAGAACCTCGAAGACCTCGGGAAACTTGCTTCATTTGAGGGGATTATTGATAAAGCGGTCGTTAAGAATCTCGGAGAGCTGGACAAGCTGTTACCGAAACTTCTTGCACTGGCGCCAGATTTTGAGGGAGTAATCCGAAAAATGCGGTTAATGACGGAGAGGGTGAGTGGACTGCAGCGCAAGGCGGCTGAATTGCTGCAAAGCACTGAGAAGCCAGACACTAAGCTACGCCAGCTTGTAGATAATGTTGAGTCCCTTGCACAGAAGCTACGTACTATTGTTGCGATGTACGAAGACGAGTACTTGTTCCGGATGAAGGTGATTGGGAACATTGAGGAGCTAATTGATCCTAAGGAACTGTACACTCACTTGCTACTGTGGACGCTGGAGCCGTACCTTGAATCAGAGCGAATTGAGACCATCCGAAAGGAAATAGGAACACATATCGAAACCACTCGATCGCTCGTCTCGACCTCTACAAGGAGCAAGCCTCTCAACGTATTCTAGGAGAGTTCCTCCAAGCCTTTTACATACAACTGCCGCGTAGTTGATGCAGGAATAAGGCTTTTTCAAGGGTCGCTGGAGTAGTATTGATGTTTAGAGGTTCCAATCATGGGTCGTCTTTTTGGAACGCAGGGTTTACGTGCTATTGTGAATGAAACTCTGACACCAGCGATGGCATATGGTGTAGGTTTAGCTCTGGCCAACTCTTTACACGGTAAAGGCCCAGTCGTAACCGCTTGGGATACCCGCACATCGAATGAGCTGCTGAACCACGCCGTGAGTGCTGGTTTGATGACGGGGGGCTGCAATGTCTATCAGCTAGGACTTGTTCCAACTCCTTTGCTGTCTTTTGCTGTTCCGAGGTTGAACTGCGCTG
>JABXGV010000236.1 GCA_016550485.1 archaeon | reverse complement strand
TTCCTCCTCACAGGGTACACGACCAGCTATGGCTCAGGAATGGAAGACATCTGGGTTCTACGCGTGGACCCAACCGGTCAGCCGGTATGGAATTGCAGTGTAGGTGGAACCGGTACAGATTATGCTTGGTCAGCAATCGAACGCTCTGACGGTAACTTTGCCGTGATTGGGACCACAAGGGTTTCTAGCGTTGATAATGACATTTTACTCGCCATCATTGATGCCAACGGCAATCTTCTCACATCCCAGCAGTTCGGAAGCAGTGCCAATAACGAGTATGGTTACAGCATCGTCGAAACGAGCAGTGGCACCTTTACCCTGCTCGGTAGAACCAATGGTCTAGGTGCTGGCGGGTACGACGCGTATCTGATACACACCGACCAAAATGGGCTAGTTCTCTGGGAAACGACGCTAGGCGGGGCAGCTAACGACACAGGCTATGCCTTCATAGCGTGTAGCTGGGGCGGCTACGCAATCACAGGCGAAACCGAAAGCTATGGCAGCAACCCCCCCAACATCTGGCTATGCTGGTGCCCGGAGGGCACACCCGCCACAGCCCTAGTAATTCCTGGCTTTCCCAGGGAGGCAATCATCCTAGGAATCAGTACAGTTCTAGGGCTGGGCCTAATTCATCGCCGCCAACGACGAAGAAGGAAATAACAACCTCTTCATTCAAAATTTCTAATAAGAAATCTAGGAACGGCTAGCCAGTGGTTCTGTCAATTCTTAGCCATCTGCTTCTTCATGGGCGGCTTGTAGAAGACAATACTGGAGGGAGGGTATGACCTGATAGGCGATTCCAAGGATGTGCGGTGTGAGTTTGGCCTTGGGGTCCTCGTAGAAGTCACAGGTGTGGAGTAAACCCAGTTTCTCGAGCAGCAGGTGGAGTTTTTCTGCACCAGGAGCGAGGCCAAACTCGTCGTCTTGGGCACAACTCAAGTAGATGAAGGGATACTCTGTGCCACTGGAGATACTAGGACCTATCTTCTCAAGGAGGTGGGTCAAGCACCCCTGTCGGATGTATTCTCCTGCCTCCTGGGAGAAGGATACGACTCTGCCTTCCTCGTCTCGTTTAATAGACGCTAGTAGTGTTCGTTCCTTGGACCAGATTAGGTCAAGAGTGTCTAGAATGTCGCCCCAAAGACTGTCGCCTAGGTTTGCAGTCACCTCAGGGCCAAGCATGGCATTATAGATTGGGATACGAAGCTTGTAGTCTAGGGCATGTCGACCGATGTCCATATCTGCGGGGCTTAGTCCAATAGCACTATGAAAAAGCTGAGGGTGCCGCAACCCTAGACGTAGGGCACCGTAGCCCCCCATGGAGCCGCCAGCTATGATGCGGCTAGAGCGAACAGCTTTGGTTCGATAATTGGTGTCCACGTACTGGATGACCTCGAGGATGTAGTCCTCATAATTACCGGTATTTGGTGAGTTGACGTAGAAGCTTCCCTTCGTCAGGTCGCTACCGGTGACGGATTTCATCCCAAACACATTGGGCTGGTGGAGGCTCCCATCTGGCTGGACAAAAATCATCTCAGGGAGATGGCCCTTTTCGACAAGTGCGTCAAACTTCTGATAAGAGGGTAGCCTGTCAACATCTATCTGCTCTAAGATAGCGGATGGGATCAGGGCGACTGGTAGATTCGGGTTCTGCTCAGCCGTCGAGTACACTGTGAATCCCTTGTTGTTCCCAGAGTATCCATGCAAGAAATAAACCACAGGGTACCGTTCCTCCGGCTCGTCGAAGTAGCTAGGTGGTAAATAGATGGCTACATCTCGGTCAACCGGTGAACCCAAAGGGTTACCCTCAAGGCTAACAGCATGAAACGTGTCTACACGATACCGTGAATCATCCACACTAATAGTTGCGCCTGTCATGGTGATTACCGCCAAATAATAGTATTTACTAGCCTATCTACGAGTTCTACTCCTTTGCTTTCGGTTTTACTTCACGAACACATGCAGGTCGTTTAGGTTTGGGTTTGGGTTTTGGCTTTGCGCTTATTTCCCATTCCATTGAAATCTTCTTCACACTCCTACCCGAATTTTGACTAGTGGTTTTGGTGAAGTAGAATAAAAATCTAGGTGTTCCTCCGTGTTCGAGGCTTTGTTCCCTAGTCACTGACCTGCGTTAGACCTCCTACTTGTCAGGCTGGGAAAAAAAGAGGGGTAAGGGAGCCGTGCTACAAGGCACGAATCCCTCAGATGTTAAGATTACACCTTGTTACCACAGATGGGGCAGAAGGAGGAATCCGCGGGCACAATGGAGGAGCAGTGCGGGCAGCGGACTCTTCCCGTCGATGGGACTGCTCTCACGGATGACGAACTACCGCCATAATCGGTTCTCCGACGACGCGTCACCATCACAATGATAAGCACTATTATTATGATGATTACAATAACAGCGATGGCTGCTATGATGATGAGCATCATAAGGGGATTGCCAAAGGGGTTGAAGCCCCAACCATTTGTGGTTGAGCCGCCACCTGGAAAGACGAGACAGAAGGCCCCGCAATAGGAGTAGGCGTACGCCCGAACGTAGTAGGTCACACCAGCGGTGAGGGTGCCTGAGACCTGCTCTGTGGAATCAACTGTTTCTGAACTGTCTATCTCGGTTCCTCCTCGGTAGAGGAAGAGGTCAAAGTCTTCGCCGAGGTCTTGCATTGCAGAAAGGCTGAATGTATAGATGTCAGTCGCCGTTGGGATAAATCTGTAGTAAACCGAGTCACCTGTCCATTCTAAGAAACCATAGTTGTTCCCAGTAGTTGGGGTGAGCGAGGTAGCAGTCGAATATCCGATGGGAAGGAAGACATCCAAGAAGTCATCCCAATGTGTAGCTGTAGTTAAGTCCAGAGAGTATCCGCCGTAATCTTCAACCGCAATACTAAGCCCAGTCACACCCGCCGCACCAGAGAGATGATCCTCTGCGGCCACTGCTGCAGTAACCGCGGCTGCAAGGTTAGAGGCATAGCCTGCAATTGTAGAATCCGTGATTTGAGAAGCAGCATTTGAGGCGAAGGCGCCCAAGTCAATGACCCAAGTATAAGCGAAAGTGTGAGAACTCCCGATGGAGTAGCTCAATTTGCTATAATGGGTTGTTGCATCCGATGTTGTGTCAAGAGCATCTGTAAAGGTGTCAAGCGCCCCTGAAACGCCAGTAAGCTGCGAAGTCTGCACCGCAGAAAGGCAGACATCATCTGCCCCGACGTAAGAATAGATTCCAGTATCATAGGCTGTACAGTATTCGTCCACCAGTGTTTGAGCGAGAGTGGCCGGAGTCATAAGCGGTGTTGTGGTGAGCTCATCGAGCCACTCTTCGTAAGGATAGCCCTCCCAAGGAATGCTCTCCTCCGAGAAAACCACATAATCACAGTGGCTCCGTACCTGATAGGCTACCTCGATTTGCCCCATAAGACAGGCATCAAAGGCCACCACGTCGATGTACTCAAGAGAAGCATCACCGAGGGCTGTGGAAAGCTCAGACATGCTGATAATGTCACCGGATAAATCATCTTGGCAAACACCGTACCACCCACCACCGTGATCCCATAGGACCAGGATGTAGTTATCCGCAGGGGCGTATGTTTGCGCATAATTAATGAAGTAAATTAAGGTAGAGTCGTCACCAAAGTTCTGCTCAGAACCCCAACTGCCGGGCAGTTCGGTAGAACCAATGCCAGCGCCCGTATCATAATCTATGTAGTAGATTCTACTATCACTGAATGGGGCACCAGTGTATGTCGAGCTAAAGTCGACCCCGAGGATGATGTTGACATCCGCCGTGGAGCCAATCGTTTCCATGGCATTGAAGTCGTCGAACCCCGCTTCTTCGAGGTTATTGTCGGCGCACATGTACACCATTACAGTCCAGTCATCTGTTTGCCGTGTCGGCGTATGCTGCTCAATGGGAATTTCGGGAGATTGAGTGGTTACTGACTCTAAGGTATGTGCGAGCGAAAACGGGTCTTCCAAACGGTCGAGGGCTGGAAGCTGTTGGAGCTTGGTACTAGTTGCCCTGTGCAAGTTGTACGAGGGGCTTAGAGCCAAGCCTAGTAAGGCAGGCTGAACCAAGACTGCAACGAAGACAAGGGATATGAAAGAACGGGATAATTTCATTACATCTCCACTCAAGAATTGAAGTGTCGATATTGGATTCTAGTAATGCATCCAAATAAAGGTGCTTATAGTAGGTAAAAACGTGAAATTTAGCTGTTTGGCTTTCTCAAAGGGCTTGGCACTAGTGAGGCAGGAAAAAAAGAGCGTGGGAGCCGCACCACGGGGCACGGTCCCTACTTACCAGCTTTACAGTTTAGCACCACAGACCGGGCAGTGCGACGCATCTTTGGAAACGACAGAGAAGCATTTCTGACACTGAATCCGCTTTGCGGGTGGAGGCAGAGTCCTAGGGGTCCTTCGACGCCTGGTAATGACGACAGCTCTTCGACGGCGTCTAAGCATGCAGATTAGCGCAATGATGATTAATATTAGTACAAGG
>JABXGV010000235.1 GCA_016550485.1 archaeon | reverse complement strand
GTTGCTAGCGATGAAAACATTGACAAGACGGCTAAGAACCAGATAGGAGGCAAATATGGGCGCAGAGGATATTCCCTTGCCAGTCATAGGTGTCGCTAATAATGAATAGAAGATAAAGTAGCAAAGTTCTTATTTCGAAATTACTTCTTTCTTCCTAGTTTGGAGTCGTGGTTATGAGGCGAATGCGCTATTTCCTGTTGATTCTCACGCTGTTCCTATTTGCTGTCCAGCCAACATCTCCCATAAGAGCCGTTGGAGAGAATTTCCCGATTGGGGTGGTACTAGAATACCATACTGAGTATCATGAAGATAGCGACGATTTTGAATGGATTCACCCTCAGCATATAGTTCAGGATGAACGTTACGAGGTGCTACGATGGGCTACAGAAGTTGGACCTGATATAGTCGCTATCAGAGTAACCATAACAGGTATTAGTGATGACACTATCTTCATTGATACGTCCACATGGTATCAAGTGAATGCTGTCGGAGACTATGTGGACTATATCTACCCTCCACTATGGGTTGATCTTTCAGGTTGGTTCCTTTGGGCTCAAGTGATGGTCACTTCACACGGTTCATACTATCGGTTGCAGCCTTCTCAGTTTGTTGCTGGTGGGAGTGCATATACGTGCTGGCAGGCTGTGAGAATTCCTAGCATATTCGACTCTCTTAGTACAGGTTATGACACACTGGATGATATCTTGTACTATGATGCGGTTCGTGGGGTTTTACTTGGACGATCCTACTATGCCGAGCGAACCTTTATGCCTGGGACAGTGACCTATTCACAATCGATAACTCTCATCGAGCACAATCTTGAATCCTTTGGGTTGATTCCGACTGAAATCCACATCCGAAACTTTGCAATCATCGGAGGAATCTGTCTTGTAGTGGTCGTGGGCCTAATCATCTGGGCTAGGCGTAGACGAGCCTCCTCAAAGCCTTCGCTGGTTCGAGACCGTGTCCAGGAAGTTGAGGAGGACATTGCCGATGATGGCGTGGAATTATCTTGTATAGTGTGCCGTGGCGCTATCAAGAGTGGAGCAAAGACCCTAGAATGTCCCCGCTGTGGGGGTGTGGCGCATAGGCGGCATTTGTTGGAGTGGGTCCGGGTGAAAGGGCGGTGTCCCCTGTGCCGCAGGAAGCTCCGAACAAGGGATTTCATGTAATTGATAGCTGAAAGGTGTTCATTGATCTTCAAGTTGGTCTTAAATAGAAGTTAGACAAACCTTACAAATATCACTGAACGACGCGAAAAGGGTGGGAACCAGTATTCAACTAGACTTCCTTTTATTCGTAGTTTTTGGTTTCGTTATCGTCCTCGTCATCTTGCTGTGCTGCTGTGGTTCAAGGTCATCTTCTGAAGATGCCCGCGCACCCGGTGATGATACCGATGAACGCGTGGAAGTCGATGCGGGCTTGGCTTTGGAGGCACTTGAAGCCGTTAGTGATGGCAGTGAAGGAGCCTGTATGGTCTGCCGCCAACCCATCAAAGAAGGGGAGCCGATTCTTGTGTGTCTCCATTGTGCAGGTGTTGCTCACAAGGCGCACATGGTTGAGTGGATTCAAGAGAAAGGGTCCTGTCCTATGTGTCGCCGAGCACTTCTATGAAGACCGTGTCAAGACGGTCTAGAGCCTGATTGGAGCATTTTTGGGGAGTAAAGGATAAGGAGTAGTGGATGAGTTAGACGCTGTGTGATGAACCAATGTCGACAAGGAAATCGCAAGAGCCCCATTGTATGGAGGGGTGCATTCTAACGTCGTGTCTATGTTTCTCCTCCGTTCTCTGGGTACTCGTCATCCTAGTGGCAGTGATGTGGCTCATCTGGGATTCGTCCATGGTCCCTTACATTCCCATGATGGTAGGGGCGAGCACGATGGCATTGGTGATTGCGGTAGTCTTGGTAATCTATCAGCGGAGGAGGGTGCAGCAGTAGAGGTGTAAATCCCCTGTTCGCCTGTTTCAGCTTCTTTCCGCATTCCGTTTTCTTCGGCTTTTACCTCCTCCACAAGAGTTTTCCCTTTAGCGGAGGTGATTCCATGATAGATGCCAGGGCGTGTAGTCGTTGTGTGACGCAATTCATCAGATACAGAGTTATTCACAGCGCCGGTATCGTCGCGTGGACCGACAGGATGACGATCCCTGGAACCCCCGTAAGCGGGACATCATCGTGTTCTTTGTCGTGATGGTTGTTGTCGCAATACTATTACTCGTTGTCAGCTCTCACTGGGGAAGCCTTGGGCTAGAAAGTATCTCCTGGTCTGCCTGGATACTTGGTGTGATCCTGTTATTTGTCAGCATCGCATTCGCGTGCCTGCTGGGAATCGCATTTTTCACTACTGACATCTTTCTCCGAAGAGAGATTGATAGCCGGCTCAAACGAAGAGAAGCTGAACAACGCGCCCTGATGGAGAAAATGTATGGACGAACCAAAGAACAACCCGAAGAGGAAGATGATTAGGCTAACGAATAGAACCAGGTGAGAATGCTTTGGAGGAACTAGCACAAATTGCCATTGAAGCGGCACTCAAGGAGGGTGTGAGTTTCGCTGATATCAGGATTGAAGACACCCGAGAGGCCCGCTTTGAAATCACGGATGGAATCACGAAACAGTCGGTGGATTCCCACTCGAAGGGCGCTGGTATTCGCGCCTTCGTCAAGGGGGCATGGGCGTTTGCCCAGACCACTGACCTAACAGCGAAGGGCATGCGGGTCACAGCGAAGTCTGTGGCGAGGATGGCCCTCGCGACCAAGGACCGAGTAGCAGAAAAATTCGACATCGATGGTCCTGCGTTTCAGCACAAGGTAAGGCTTAGAGTGAAACGCCCCTTAGGAGATGTTACCGCTGAGGAGAAAATCGGCTTTGCTAAGCAAATCGACGACCAAGCACGGGCGCATGATAAACGCATCGCAAATACGCGAACGATCTATGGAGACACCCAGACAGACCTCTATATTGCGAGTTCATTGGGAACAAGCGTATGGATGGTGCACCTCGTGCCTCGAATCATCTCTATTGTTACCGCAAAGGAGGGCACGAACCGACAACGAGCCTTTCTGAGTGTAGGCGGAAGGGGAGGATATGAACTCATGGAGGAAGAGCGAAGCCAGATACTGGGTCGAAAAGCGGCTGAACGTGCTGTGGAGCTTCTCTCCTCTGTTGCCATCAAGGGAGGCAAATATGACGTCATCATGGACCCGATCCTTAATGGCGTGATGTGCCATGAAGCCTTTGGGCATGCAGCAGAGGCGGATAGCTGGACGGCCGGTACCACTTGTCTTGAGGGCAAGTTCGGTGAAGCGGTGGGACCAGACAACCTTAGCATTGTGGATGACCCCACCATGCCCGGCATGCGAGGCTCGTTTGAATACGATTGGGAGGGCACTAGGGCAAGGAAACGCTACCTAGTCAAAGACGGTATTCTAAATGAACTCTTGCAAAACCTAGAAACCTCCAGTCGCCTTGGCCATGAACTCAACGGTGCGGGACGAGCACAATCCTTCCGGTTCCCCCCAATCCCACGGATGTCGAACACCTTCATGGAGCCGCGCGACTGGGATGTCGACGAGTTGATTGCCGATACTAAGGAAGGCGTGCTCCTATGTAGTTTTAATTACGGCTACACCAATAGTGCAAAGGGCCAGTTCATGTTCCAAGCTAGCCACGGTTACCTGATTGAGAAGGGTGAGAAGACCCAAATGGTCAGAGATTGCTCTTTGGCAGGGTTAATCCTTGAATTCCTCCCCAAGGTTGATGCGATCGGGAAGGATTTCGAGATGGATTCAGGGACGTGTGGCAAGGATAGTCAATACGTCCCCGATATGTCGGGCGGTCCTCATGCTAGAGCACGAGATGTCCCAATAGGAGGTCAGTAAGATGAAGGAGAAGTTGCTTGAACTCGGAGACAGAGCGGTTAAGGCGGCTACGAAGCTTGGCGCCGACCAAGCGGAAGCATTTTTGTCATCGTCCAAGGTGTTCTCTATTGAGGTCGAGAAGGGCGCTATCAAGAGTGCCAGCGAAAAGGTTGACGCGGGCTGCGGGATTCGCGCGGTGGTCGGGAAGAGTGTTGGCTATTCCTATGTGACTACAATTCTCGAAGATGATATTCTAGCCACTGCGAAACGTTCTGTTAAGCTCGCTAAGGTTTCGTTACCTGACCCGAGTTTTGCTAGTTTACCCTCATTCGATGGTACTTACCCGAAGGTCAAGGATATCTTCGATCCAGCAGTCAAGCAGTTAACGGCTGAGGCAGCAGCCGACTTGATTCTAAGGGCGGTGGATGCCAGCAAAGAGGCGGTGGGGGGGAGAAGAGGCATCATCGAAGCCGGCCTTACCGTGGCTTCGGGGGCTAGTGCGGTCATCAATTCCCTGGGGGTTTCAGGAACCATCAACGGCACTTCTGTCAACCTCTCAACCTATGTGACAATCAAGGAGGAGGACAGCCAGTCCTTTAGCTTTGAGTTTCAGGATTCCCGTGCCCTGAAAGGCATTGATCCCGAGTGGGTGGGCAAGACGGCTGCAGAGAACACGATCAAAGCTTTGGGTACAAAGACTGTTGAGAGTGGTGAGTTCCCTGTTATCCTGTCACCACTGGCTGCGGCTGTGATACTGGGATTTGGATTTGCGGGAGCGATTAATGCCGAGGAGGTTCAGTTTGGCCGCTCCTATCTCACAGAGGCCTTAGGGAAACCTGTCGCGTCAAAGGCGCTCAAAATCACTGATGATGCGCTCTTGATGGGAGGTATCAATACGCGACCCTTTGACGGCGAAGGAGTTCCTTCACAGAAGACCCCTATCATTGCGTCGGGTGTGCTGAAGAGCTTTCTCCACAATTCCTACTCGGCGAACAAGGCTGGTGTGGAGAGTACGGGGAATGCGAGCCGTGAATCCTATACCAGTTTGCCCGCGATTTCGTCATCGAATCTGGTTGTGCAGCCAGGGAAGGGCACGCACGAGGACTTTGTGTCTGAAATCGGCAAGGGTATCCTCTGCCGCTACACCGGTGACCGTCCTAACATGACCACAGGGGATTTGAGTGCCATGGTGATGGAGGGCTTCTTCATTGAGGGGGGTGAAATCCAGTACCCCGTGAAGAACACGCTCATCGGAATCAACATGCGGGACCTGCTTCAGCGGGTGCAGAGTGTCGGTGCAGATACACGATCCGTTAGGATTGTTGTGAGTCCCTCAATCGTCATCGAGAAAGCCAAAATCACCTCAGGCTAACACAATCAACCATTAGTGACAAAGTGTTTAGAAGAGAAAAATACCACCGTAAAAAAATCAGACAAATATCATAGCAACCCAATACCTAGCAGGATACAATGGAACCATAAAATATATAAGAACAATAAAAATTAACCTTAAATAGACTACAACAACTTGATTGGACCCTAAATGT
>JABXGV010000234.1 GCA_016550485.1 archaeon | reverse complement strand
TCCCGGTATCTCCTCAATTGGGACTAGACCAAACTCCTTTGTTAAGATTGGTGTCCCCTCTCTCACACACCCGCCGCCGCTTTTCTGAATTTTCGCCATTTGCCAGACAGCTTGGAAAATCGAGTCCATACTATCCTCAATGGGCACTACAAAGCATGCCGAGAGTTGTCCTAGTTCTGTCCCCGCGTTGAAGAGTGTTGGGCTGTTGGGTAGGAATTCGAGGTTGACCATCATGTGGTAGAAGAGGTCTTCGACTTCGGTGCCGTTGGCGCTGCGGTCGTAGTGGGCTTCGATACTAGCTACTGCCTTAGCGACGCGACGGAAGAGCTGGGAGGGGGTCTCAGTGACGTTGCCTTCCCGGTCTTTGAGGAGGTAGCGGCGGTTGAGGAGGGTGGCGGCGTTGATGCCGAGTTTGAGGTCGTCGGTGACACCGAGGAGGGCTCGGAGTTGGCGGAGCTGGTGGCGTTTTTGCCGGTATTTGATGTAGCTGCGGGCTACGTCGGTGTAGCCTGCGGTCATGAGGGAGTCTTCAACGATGTCTTGGAGTTCTTCGATGTGCCAGGTCGCCTTGCCTTCGCTGGTGACGACTTCCATGACGATGTCGACGACGCCTGCGACGGCACTGGTGTCTTCGTCGCAGGAGATGAAGGCCTTTTCGATGGCCCGGTGAATCTTGGATTTATCAAAGGGGACTATTCGTCCATCCCGCTTCTCGACTTTCACTTTCGACTACCTTCCTCAGAGTTCTCATAGCGTTTTTCTGTGCCTAGTTGGCTGTCGCCTGCCACACCTACCTCTCCTGTACTTGGAGCGCTACCAGATTCAGCGACAATCGAGGCACAGGTGTTATCACAAAGTTTTGTCAATACTATGATACAGCTGTTGAGCAGTTATTCACTATTAATTAGGTTTCGGTCCTTCACTGTGAACAGCGTTCAGAAATACAAGGGGGGATAGGAGGTTGATAAAAATGATAAACAAGCGCAATCCATGCTTCTTGCGAAGGGTATCGTTGATGATTAAAGTTGCTGGACAGGCTTTTTCTGTGTACAAAAAAGCTAAAACAGCGGTAGGTGTAAGGACCTATAAGTTTCCAAGAGGGATTAGAAACGGTGAATCCTAGTAGTGCCGAGATTTGGGTAGCAAAGGGCATTATTCTCGTCAGGGAAAGGAAGAACGCTGAGGCGCTCAAGTGTTTTGAGAAGGCATTAGAGGAAGAACCGCAGAACGCGGGGGCATGGGTTGCGAAGGGATTGGTTCTCACTAGGCTAGACAAGCCTCGGGAAGCGCTGGAATGCTTTGAGCGGGCAATCGAGCTGGCGCCAAAACATACTGAAGCAAGACTGGGAAAGAGTGCGGCGCTTTCGCAGTTAGGGAAACAGGAGGAGGCGCTCGAGTGTTTTGATGATGCGCTCCAGTTGAATCCAAGCAGTGTGCGAGGTTGGCGGGCAAGAGGTAGCCTCCTTGCATCGCTTGGGCGATATGCGGAGGCAGCTGAGTGCTTTGAGCATGTTACCACGCTGGAGCCTGAGGACTCGAGGGCGTGGGCTCTCAGGGGTGACTTGCTCAGCTTGATAGGGAAGCTGGAGGAGGCACTCAAGTGTTTTAATAAGGCTACCCAGCTCGGTGCGTCCTATGCGGTGTTGTGGTATAACAAGGGAACCGTGCTCGCCCATCTAGGTCGGTTTGAGGAAGCTATAGCCTGCTTCGATAAGGGTCTCGAATTGAACCCACGGTCTGTGGATCTGTTGATCAACAAGGGGATTGCTCTCGCTAAATTGAAGGGCGAAGATGAGGCGTTGTCCGCGTTTGAGGAGGCCACAAGGGTAAACCCTGGGAGCGCGGATGCGTGGTATCATAGAGCCGTCGCGTTGGAAAAGATTGGGCACCGAGAGGAGGCGAGAAGCTGCTATCTCAAAGCCTTGGAAATCGACCCAGAGGCTCGGCGTACAAAAGAGGCTCTACAAGAACTCGACGATTGCTGACATGCCCATCTTTATGTTCGGTGCTAAAATCTGTACAATCTTAAAATTACCGTAATCAAGATGAAACTTATGGTTGTTGCGATTAGATTGGCAAATGGCAATACTGCAGTTACCACTAGAGGGACAGAAACGCTGAAGATGTTGATTACAGCGTGAAACGCAAAGACACACCAGATGTTCTCCGTACTCTTGAAGAAAAGGTACCCCGTAAAGAGTCCGAAACACAAGACATAGACAAACTGTGTTTGAAAGAATTCTACCACCCAGCTTAACTGAAAGACATGGATGTGCTGTACCGAGAAAAACACTGCTGATACAATAATGCCCACGATGTATGTATACCTCGATGAGATCTTTGTTTGGATGTAGCCTCTGTAGGCGACCTCTTCTGCAAATGCCCCAAAGATGGAGAACGTAAGGTACAGAAAGAAGGCTAACAGTAGAGAGAGCACAGCGTAGCTTTCATAACCCCTCAAACTTGGAAAGGCAACGAGTTCAAAGCTGCTGCCCATAACAAAGTTCAGTAGATGCCAGAGCCCTAAATAGGCTAGGGCAAAAATCACGCCAACCAGAAGCGGAGCTAGACTAGTCGCCTTGAAGACAGCTCCTAGGGGCTTCGAATCTTTCCTCAACAAGAATACCGAGAGAAGGAAGACCGCACAATAAGATAGAATCAACATAACGAATATCTGCTCGACGTATGGGAGTAGCCACCCAAGGGGAGACCGAAGCAGATAGATTATGTACGAGGTAACAAGCACGAGAATAGGACCCAGAAGGACTCGCCAGGTCGTTTCCACAGACATTCAGCTCACCTTTTTTCGCAATGACCATTATCAGGGTTCGTAGGTCTAAGTTTTTTAGGCATTCCACTCTAATATAGTTTAGATGAATCGATTCTGGTGTACAGAAAATGATTGGAAAGGACTTTGAACGACAAGTACGTAGATATCTGCAAGAGAAGGGATTTACGATTACGTCTTCTGCCCTGGAGCAGTTGATGATGCGGATTGATGCCGTACTCACTGAAGTTATGAAGGCATCTAAGGAAAAAGGGAAAACCCTGATTGATAAAATCGAGTAAACCCTAGGCGACTAGACTCTATAGTCTCTGTAGTGAAGTCCAATCCCTGCGGAGAAAACAAGAACCTTTATACGCTTAATTTTCAATGAATAAACGGTGCTGCCCAGATGGCAAAAAGCAAAACCGTTACTGGTAAGATGATCACCAGCTTTGACAAGTTCAAAGCGAGCTGGGAAAAGAATGCGGGGGAACCCGAACAAACGATTTTCCACTATTTGATTGCTCTCTTGAACATTGAACGAGACATAAAAATCGCCGACGCGATGATGTCTATCCTCGTACACAAGGACCGGACCCTAGAGGACCTGATGTCCCCCTCCGGCCGAAAGCTAGGACGTACTCAGAGATACTACCTCATGCACACCAAAGAGAACCCGGATGTCCCCAAGAGCTACCTTGGCGGGACACCAGAGAATGACTACAAAATCAACAAAAGCCGGCTAACCATGACTGTGCTCAAGATTGAGAAACTCAAACGAAAGCGAGGTCCTGCCACAGTCAAGCTTTGGATTCAGAGCGCCGGCAAGGACAGCCCAACCCCTACACAACTCTCGAAGAATAAATATGGCCAGTGGAAAATCACTGAGTGCTCCTCTATCATTACTGGCGTCCGTCCATCACAAGAGGAACTCGAAGATTTCTAGGCTCAAGGCAAGCTGTTCCAATATTGTGAATAATGGATTCTTCAGGTGTTTCAGATGGCAAAACGAACACTGAAAATGAAGATGATCCGGGATTTCGACAAGTTCAAAGCGAGCTGGGAGAAAACCGCGGACGACCCCGGGATGTGCGCCTTCCACTACATGATAGCGCTGCTGAACGTGGAGGAGGACTACCAGCGTGCCTGCGCCATGGTGTCAATCATGGTACACAAGCGGTACACCAAGGAGGACCTGATGTCACCCTCGGGTCTTGGGCTCTGGGGGAACCACCTCAACTTTGTGAACCACATCAAATACAATCCCAACACGCCAAAGTCATACGTTGGTGGGGTTCCCGAAAAGGCCTACGAACTGGAAGGCGATGACCTGACGTTAACTGTGCTGAAGGTCGAGACCAAGGGCAAGAACTGTACCGTCTATTTGTACAGCAGTGGACGGGATCGCCCCGCGAGTGGTAGCATGGAGAAGAACAAGCATGGTCAATGGAAGCTCACAGGCACCTCAACGTGGATTATGAGCGTGATGCCCCCAATTGACGACGACTTCTAAACAGGTCGGAAAATGGGGATGAGTACCCTGGGTAAAAAGATAGGGGTAAGGACGACTTTGGTCCTACTAGCCACACTGATAACCATCATAATAACTGGAGTTCTAGCATTTCTGTCCTTTGGCAGACCATTATTCCCTCCCCTCATTTTGCTTTTCGAAATACTGTGTTGTATCTACATAGCTACTACATGCTGGTTAGCATATCAGAAACATAAGGCGTCTTGAGAGAACGGAAAGACTGACTCCCGTTTGCTATGTATTCAACTGAGGCTTGTCTCCCCCCAATGGGGGTCTTGACGTCAACCCTTAACTTTTTAGCTCTAGTAGGTTAACAGTGTTAACCATTATGACTGGGCATTTCTGGGATAACAGCCGATTGGGGCTCTTTGGACATGTCGTTTTTTCGGTGCTCATCGTCGTCCAGATAGTTCTATGTTTCTTTCTGTACCATCCGCAACTCGACTGGCTAGAAATCCTTGGCTGGGTCGTGCTCTGGATTTCCGCGATTTTTGGTGTGCTGCCAATCTACGAAATGCGGAAGAGGGGAGGTGTGGCAAAGGGGGAGAGCTATATGAAAACAACCCAGCTTGTTGATACTGGGATATTCGCCATTGTTAGGCACCCCCAGTTTGTGGCAGGGTTTCTCATCGTGTTTGCCTTGCCCCTGATTACGCAGAGCTGTATCATTGCCCTGCTTGCCATCCCCGGTGTCGTATACTTCTATGTGGGGCTGATAGAAGGAGACGAGGATGGCATCAGAAAATTCGGCGAAGACTACGAAGAATACATGAGGAAGGTCCCCCGGGCGAATTTCCTACTTGGTATCATTAGATGCCTGCGTCGCAGACACTAATCATGAGCATCAGATTACCGATTATGAGTACTGCTAGCCGCCTGAAGTTGCCCACGTGGGTTTGACACCTACTTTGCACGACGCCCGTACCGTTGTTTAATCCAGTCCTTTAGCCCTATGCGTTGGATTTGCCGATTGGCTTCGATGAATCGCTGCATATACTCTTGCAGTGGCCCCTCAGTCAACGTGCTACAGGGAAAGGCTGAACACTGGTAGCAGAAGTCCACGCCTTTTTCGATACAACAGGTGCGAATCGGGCAGTCGGGTCGCCACGACCATCCGCCGCCCTGCCGGCAGCCCTTACACGGGTGGTCCTGGTGGGCGAGCCAGACGAGTCCCTTCAGGAATTCGTCAAAGTCAAAGGCGTTCTTGCTCTTCACGATTAATTCGAGAGAGCGGTATCCCTTTGCTTCGTCATAGAGCTGCTGTGCGGCAGCAACTAGCTTCCCGCTGTGGTACCCGCAGAGCCGACAGTAGTAATACCCACAATATGCAACATATTCTGGATCCATTTCCTTGACACCCTGCCACCTAACACCCACGGTATGGTATTTGTGTTAGTGCCTATCCATTATAAGTCTCAAGAACGTTACTATTACTAGAATCGCTTGGGTGACAGTCGCTGATGGAGGACTCTAGCCAGTTTATTGGTGAACGCATCACGGTCGAGGTAGCGAGTGTAGGACACCCGCTCCGATTCACGTGGCGAGGTCGCACGTACATGATTCGCTCCATTGAAGCTAGTCGTCAGCAGCTGGATTTTCGTCGCGATTGGTACCGACGACGGCACCGCGACTACTACCAGGTCTTAGTCGATACCGGGCAGCGCTTCGTGCTGTACCACCATCGCATTCCCGGGAAACCCTACTGGGTGCTGCTCCGCGAACTCAATAACGACATAGGTTATGAGTAGGTAATCGCCTATTGATGATGACTTCTAGTAACAAAATCTGATCTACATTCTTGAGCGCCGGGATTGGTGATGGCAAAGCTGCGAAGCTCGATGGTAATCAAGCCAATGGTAAGGAGTCTGTGGTATTCGGCTACAGGTCGGGAAATTCCTCAGTCTTTCCTTATTCTGGGGTGTTATCTCTTGTGCGAGATGGAGACAGCTTCAGCCTGGTCGGGCTTTCACACGCCGCAGGTACTCCGTATCCCTATGTCTCTACCTATTCCCGATTAATAATCATGGATTGCAACAAGGATGGTTATGATGATGCTATAATATATTATGTCGAGGTCGCGAGTTGGGAACTCAACTACGGTGATGTTGTACTGTTTCTTAATACCCGAAGGGGCTTGGGGAGTGGCGAGGTATTCGGATTCGAGGAAGGGCGACATAGAGTTCTAGTGGACAACCAATGTATTAGCTGGGGGCTCTTTGTTCAACAACTGGATGAGGATCTAGAGATCACCGTGTGCAGTGTGGTTCGGATTCCCCATTGGTGTCCTCTCATCCTTGGAGCGAAGTATGCGTACGGGATGGATGTCATTGACTTCCTCACACAAGTCGGAGGCAGCTAATGTATATCGAGTACTTCCGGTAGTGTACTAGGTGAGAGGGAGCAGGCTAAGTAGGGGATAACTATCGCAGGTGGTTTGCTTCCATGAACATGACCCAGTATTTCATACTTCTAAAAGCGATGACGGCGGGATTTGTTTGGAGAATTCCGACACCAGGTTTTTCCCCACCGAACGTTTTCTTCACTTTCTGCTTGCAGGCTTTACAGTAAGGTACACCAGATATCGTTGTCCTTGTTTTATGCTCCATAAAGCTGATTTTCTCGAACTCTTCTGCTGGGCCACAGCACAAACAACACTTCTTCGGGAATCGTAAGGCGCCCCCCCAAATTATCGCCGCGAAGGTCGGTGTTCTTACAACTATTTCCTCGATATGTTCCAGACGTTGCAGGGCTTGGGGGTCGTCGGTGCTTCTTAAGGCAAGGAGTTGCCCTTTGTCGCCGCCGACGAAAAGCATATTATTGGAAATTACTGGAGGCGATTTAAGTTTGTAATCTAACGGAAACTCGTAGCGTTTCATGACTTTAGTGAGATTCATGCTTAATAGGTACTTCCCACCTAAAGATGCCATATAGGCGTAGTCACCTCCCACGACGGGTAAGCTGACTGTCACCCACTTTCCGACAGGGTATAATATATCAAAGCTAGTATCCATTGACCCAACCTTTCTGAGACTATAAGCACCCAATCCTTTAGGCACATTAAAGGTTATGAAGAGAAGGCCTTTGTTTACACTGAATTCAACCACACCTTGGAGGAGCAGCTTACCGGCTGAAGCTCCACTCGTGAGGTTAGTCACCTCAAGCGCTCCCATTGCAGTGCGGCACAAGATGTAATCCCCTGCAACGACTGGGATGGAATCCGATAAGCGCGTTTGGCGTTCCCAGTGGAGTTTCCCATCGGTCGCATTTAGGGCGTAGAGATTTCCTCCATTCCCTGAAATCAGCACCTTTCCATCAGTAATTATGGGTGCTGAATATCCCTTGGAGTTGCCTTTGAAAGTCCATTGTTGCTGACCGGTTTTGGCATCAAGGGCGTAGATCTGCTTGTCCTTGCATCCAAAAAATACTAAGCCATGACCGACCGCTGTAGCGGAGATGTCATTGCCTGGAGAGAATTGCCAGTGTTTTTCTCCAGTCCGGGCGTCGATAGCGTAGATGTGCTTGTCTTTGCTGGCAGCATAGACGATTCCGTCAGCAACAACTGGTGTTGTGACGACCGCTTTCTCCATTTTAAAAGTCCACCGACTCTTTCCTGTGTCAACATCAACAGCGTAGATGTGCTTGTCTTTGCTCCCGAAGAAAACTATACCATACGCCACGGCTGGTGCAGATTCAATAGCCCCACCCGCTCGAAACTCCCAAGCCTTTTCCAACGGCGGGATAATAGACGACCCATCGCTTCCTGAAGCTTCTGCGTCACGCCGAAGCATTGGCCAACCTTCTAAATCTAACGGATTCTCATGCCGAGTTGTCAACCAAGGTTTACCTCCGTCCAATTGGATGACCAACAGTGTAAGAATAAAAGTCTTAGCCTTTTTTGGGTATTCTCGCCGCTGAGTATTGTTCAATAGAAAATCGAGTACACCCTCAGCGTATTATATCGTGCGAAATGGCATCAAGGGCCAGCTGAGTAATCCAATGAATTCTCATCCAGTCTATAAAACGAAAACCAACTAGTACTCTCAATAAGGAGTATTGAATCGGTTGGCGACCTGTAGAATCTATCTTCTAGTATGCTATTATGTGTCTTCTTCGTAGATGAATTCGCAGTGGGGGTCGCCTTTTGCGACGCAGGTGGTTTCGGTGACCTTGAGTTTGATGTCTCTGCCAGCAGCCCTGAGGAGGGATTCATAGAGGTCTTTGGTTCCGGAGGTGATGTAACAGCGCGGACCATCCGCTTTGCCGCCATAGACGTCGCCGATGTAACTGTTGGTGTATTTGACTACCATCTTGAAGGGGTCCATGGTGAGGTCTTTAACCTCGTACTTGCCCCAGCCGATGGCGGAATTCATTCGCAGGAAGAGCTGGACCTGCTGTTCGAAGGGTAACCCCTTGGCAATAGCCATGACGGTCTGGCTGACATCCTGTCCGCTCATTTGCGCTGCTTCGGTTAACATGACATACGCGCCGTCGACTCCCGCGAGGTTCTCAATGTTCTTCTGGAGGTAGGAAATGAAGGCCAGGGGTATGAGGATGAACCGCTCACCCTGCATCATCAACGCGCCATCCTTGTTCTCTAAGGCGTTTTTGATGAACTGGAACATATCGATATTTTCCATAATTTGCCCAGTACTTATACGAGTTATAATCCTTCTGAAATTCCTAGAAGGTATTTTTGAAAGCACATTTTACTTCCTTGAACTTGTTAAGGACACCTTCATATTCGTTAAATACC